>DAOURZ010000076.1 GCA_030627475.1 Deltaproteobacteria bacterium
AGACGGTTTTTTTTTCAGGCATCATTCAGTTCCTTACAAGGAATTTTAATTAAAATTTTTGTGCCTTGCCTGATACAGGATTCGATCTTCATTGTACCGGCAAGAAAGCATGCCCTCTCTTCCATACTTAGTAGTCCCATATGTTTTTCATTAATTGCTGAATCCGAATATTTTTGTATATTAAACCCCTTACCGTTATCTTCTATCCGAAGAATAATATTTGGAAAAGAGGCAATCAGTTTAACGGTGGCATGGGTTGCCTCAGCATGTTTTTTTATATTGTTTAGACCTTCCTGTATCAGACGATAAATAGCAATCTTTGTATCAAAATCCAGCTCTAACGCATCTATCCCGACCGAGAAAAAATCAACCTTGATGTTATTTTTTACAGAAAAATCTTCACAATACTGGAAAACTGTTTGCACCAGCCCCAACTTGTCTAAACCGGACGGACGCAGGCAATAAGCCATTTCACGCACATCCATTATGGTTTTATGGACAATGCCGGAAAGTTCGGAAACTTTTTGCTTCATTTTAACAGAAGTATCTGTATGGTTATCAATAAGGGTGTCAATTCCAATTTTAAGCGTGGAAAGATCTTGTGCCAGATAATCGTGCAGGTCACAGGAAAGTCTTCTCCGTTCGATTTCTTGTATTCTCATAAGCTGCTGCGAAAGAACCTGAAACCGTTTTTCAGATTTTTGTAATGATTCCTTAAGCTTCCATTCACGCACAACCTGTTCAACCACACTCGGAAGCAAAACAAAGAAATCAGCGGACTTTACTATATAATCCCAGGCTCCCAGTTTCATAGAGTAAACAGCAATAGTTTCATCTCCCTGACCAGTGATCATAATAACCGGAATTTGGTTGTTTTTGCGCTTTAGAACTTTCAAAAACTCTATTCCGTTCATTCCCGGCAAGAGGTAATCAGTGATAATAATGTCAGGAGTTATCTCCTCCAGCTTTTCCAGGCAGGCATTTGCATCCTTGAAATGGCTCACTGAAGCATATGGTAAATTTTTGACAATTGCCATTTCCATGAGTTTGAAATGAGCTTCTTCATCTTCAATAATTACTATCTTTAATTTTTTATTCATCCTGAATACTTTGTTGTGAGTTAGAAGGCTCGTTGAGGAGTAACCAGTAATAATCAAGTTGCCGTATTTTATCCTCAAATTCCTTAAATCCCACCGGTTTTGTCAGATAACTGTTTGCATAGTAATTATAGGATTGGGCGATATCTTCATCACGCTTGGACGTGGTGAGCATGATTACCGGCATACGTTTGAGGTTTGGATCCTCCTTGATTGTTTTTAAAACTTGTATGCCATCAATACCCGGAAGCTTGATATCAAGCAGTATTAACCCCGGACGTGGATATTTGGTTTTATCAGAGAATTCTCCATTGTTGTAAAGATAATCAAGGGCCTCTTCTCCATCGGATACAATATCAATCCGGTTTGCATTGCCAGCCTTTCGGATTGATCTTTTTGTCAGCTCTGCATGAGCTTCTTCGTCTTCAATAAGTAATATGTTTAAAGCGTTATGATTCATCATTTAAGCCCCCCCGTTCTTTAAGTGTAAAAAAGAATGTACTACCCTTGCCGGGTTTTGATTTCAACCAGATTTTGCCTCCGTTGAGTTCAATAATTCGTTTTACTATTGCAAGACCAATGCCTGTTCCTTCTCCGTGCTTTTTTGATGACGGTAGTCTTTGAAACAGCTGAAAAATCTTGTCAAAATACTTTTCTTTAATACCGATACCATTATCTCGAACAAAAAACACATTTTGGTTATCCTGTTTTTGAACCCCCACCTCAATACGTGGTGTTTTATTATCTTGTCCAATATATTTGACAGCATTGGATAAAAGGTTTTCCATGAGCTGAATATATCGCTTTTCATCACCAAAAACGACAGGAAAATCTTTTTGAATATGTATTTCGATATTTTTTTCTTGTAATTGCGGCTTAAGTATATTCAAAGCTGCTTTAATAATAATGGAAAACGGAAGGTTTTTCTTTTTTTCAGGGATACGCCCAACGCTGGACAGCTCAAGCAGGTCGTTTATTAAATCTTCCATTTTTTGGGATGCATCGCTCATGTACTTTAGATAAGTTTTTGCATCTTCTGAAAGTCTGTGACCAAAATCTTCTTTTAAGGCACCCACAAAACCTTCGATGGTCACAATCGGAGTCTTTAAATCATGTGATACCGTGTAAACAAAGGTTTCGAGTTCTGTGTTTTTATCGGATAATTCAGATAGCAAACTTTCGAGTTTCTTTTTATGTTTAAGCAGCTCATTTTCAGCTTTTTCCCTTTCCATGACTTCATGAAGGGCTTGGTCCCTTGTTTTCTTATACATCTCCATACGGTGAAGTAAAAAAAACAGGAGGAGGGAAAGTATAGCCGATATAGTTATGCCAAAAATCAGAAAAAGCGAATTAGAAAAAAATACTTTTGTGTAAATTGCATCCCTGGGTTCAAACTCAACTATCCATTTTTTTTCTTTAAAATTAACTTCACGGGACACGTTTAATCTTTTCCCGTTAGATTTAATTTTGGCATTTTCCCCATTACAATAAATCAGCTTATTATTTTCTTTTACCCTGATCCAAAAATCTTCCAGAACATCTTCAGTCAAACAGTTATCCATTATCAACTGAATTTGAAAAGTGCCATTCAGATATCCCTGCACTTTGCCATCAACAATCAAAGGCCAAAAGGTGTCGAAGCCAGACCCGCCCTCATAAATTTCAATACAGGGAGTGACAGCATATTTATGATATTTGCTTGCTTTTTCAAAGGTGCCCTGATAACGAGAGTCGACATGTTGATAAACGGTTTTATTCCCGACAGAAGCGGGAAAACCCCATCTAATAATACCATCAGGGTCGATCCATTTAATCCCCATAAAACCCGGATAATTCATATAACAAGTTTCAGCAAATTGAAGAAAACGCTTCCGGCTAAAATCATGCGGAATTCTCTCAATCCACCTGTCAGCGAATAGTTTCAAAGAGGCAATGCGGGCAGCCATAAAGCCCTCAACACGAATCCCTATTTGTTCACACGACGTTTCCGCGTGTCGAACAATCATTTCATATCTGTCGTTATTTATATATTGCCACAAAACCAATGTAATACTGCTGAATAATAAAAAGACAGTAATGAATAATGATTTCTTAAATCGTAAAAATGATATATTAAACATGATATCAAGTGGCTTTGTATAGATTTTTTTCAATGACTCCTTCATTGTGGAGTTTAAGAAAAGCATCTACAACATCAGGATCAAATTGGGTGCCTCTTCCTTCTTTAATTATATTTATTATATTGTTTTCCTCCATCTTTTTTCGGTAAGCTCTATTAGAGGATATGGCATCATAAACATCCGCAACGGAAAGTATGCGTGCAAGCAATGGAATCTCTTCTTTTTTTAAACCATCAGGATACCCTGTTCCATCAAAACGCTCATGGTGACTTTTTATTATTTCTTTCTCACTCTCCAGCAACCATAGCTGGCCTATTATGTTTGCGCCTATAATTGAATGCTCCTTAATAATATTATGTTCTTCTTCTGTATAAACATTTGGTTTAAGCAGAATGGCATCCCTTATTCCTATTTTTCCAATGTCGTGAAGATGGCCGGCAAAATTGAGAATATCCAATTCCTCCGAAGTACAGCCCATCTCTTTCCCTATAACGATTGCTATTTTTGTAACTCTGTTTGAGTGCTGCTGGGTATAAGAATCCCTTGCCTCTATAGCTTTTACAAATGCATATAGAGTTGAAAATAAATTCTCATAAATATTCTCATAAAGAGCAAGATTTTCAATAGTGTAGGCTGCTTTGTTTGTCATAAATGATAAATAATATAAATCTTTTTCAGTAAAACGAATGCTGGATTTTTTTATACATGCAGTAAGAATACCAAATATTTTTTTCCTGATTGCCAGTGGTACCACCATAAACGATAATATATCTTCGGGTAAACTACCTGCTCCTTTATTTTCGGAAATCAACAGCGGCATGGCATCTGATACGGTCTCCATTATCAACTTTTCGGTGGCTTTATCTATTCCGGCAGAATTGGGTCCAGCAGAATTGGGAATTGATGTAGTAATTTCAAACGGTGCAGCCTTGTTTATTATATAAAACCTCGCTTCATCAGCATGCATTATTTTTATTGTTGTATCTATTAACCGTTTGAATATATCAGAGCTTGAGCTGATAATTGTAAAATCGCTCATTATTTTGTTTAAAATGTTAAGTTCTTCAACTTTATAAAGCAATTCTTTGTTTAATTTTTTAAGCTGTTTTTTACCTTTTACTTCCTGTTTTAAAATTATGTTCTCTACAAACAATAGTTGTTCACGTAAAACGCGCTTGAGACAAACCTCCATCTGATCAAGTTTAATTGGCTTAATCAGGAAATCTACAACGCCATTTTTAAGGGTTCTGATAGTATTCTCTAATGAAGGATAACCGGTCATAATAATTACAGGTATCGTATTATCCGTTTTTCTTATATGTTCAGCCAGTTCAAGACCATCCATTTCAGGCATATTAATATCAGTGAAACAGCAGTCAATCTTTTCGTTTTCTAAAATTTTTACTGCCTCAAGTCCGTTTTTTGCAGTAATCACAGGATATCCTTTATGTTGAAAATATTCACTTGCTATATCCAGAATACTTTCATCATCATCTACAAACAGGATTTTTTCTTTTTTATTCATTAAATACGTCCTTAAGGCTCATTAAAAAATAACCTGAATTTTTTACATTCCAACTTCACCATATCCTTAATACGTTGTCAACGTTTTCAAAAACTGTCAATATTCACTCGAAAAGCATGTAAAATAAAAATATCATTCTGAAATCACAAAAATCTTGAAATAGCTCGCTAATCCTTCAACTTTTGTGCCTATTTTAAATCGGGCAGATCGAACAAACCTGACCCAAATCTATGCGCCTACTTGCTGAAGTTATTTCGTCCACGTTCCTTATCATTTTTTACATCCTTTATTTTTGAGTGAGACATAAAAACAATGAATAAAGAATCTTTTTTGCAAAATACTCAGGAAGAATTGAAGGGGATACTCCGTCCATTCCAACAGGAGTTAAACAATGGTCAACGCCTCGCTAATTGTTTAAAGCTGTGTATCCGCTATGCAGAGCGAGATGATTTTCTCCAGATAGACGAACTGCTTCGTACAAAAATAGCTGAAAACGTAGAACAGGAAGAGGCATTAATTAACTGCAAACCTGTCTTTGACCGCTTGAGGGAATACGCCAGGGAACAGGTAGAAAAATACCGATTACAATTTATTGAGAATTTTGAACGGCTGGCAGAAGAAGCCGGGTTGCCTGTTGAAGTTGATTTTCCCCGATTTCGTGTTCTTGAAGGCATTGACGGAGAGATTGTTTTCAGCAAACGCATTACGATTATTAACAAGAAGACACTGAAATCCATTGATCCCCGTCGTATTGTCACTGCCGCCCTTCGTGTAAAAAAACAACTCTATGACCGTCCATTTGATCCTCAAAAATTTATTGATGGCCTCTATGAGACGTATGCCGGAATCAGCAAGACGGATAATATTGCACAGGGCAATCCGGTTCCCATTCTACGGTTTTATCTGGAATATGTGATTTCCCTGCAAAGTAAAACGTTTTTTACCAATATGGATAAAGCCAAATTCAGGGGCTACAGTCTGGAACAGTTTGGCGTGGATATATGGCGTTATTTCAAGGCCGGTATCGGCGGAGCTTCGAACGGCAAAAAGTTGTGCCTGGATCCTGGGCGTAATTATTTCCTCTGGCTTATTGACAGTAATGGCGAACGTAGGCAGATTTCCGGAATTTCATTTCTGGAGGATGAAACATGATACCTATGGAAGAAATTGATCAGTTAGAACCATTTCAGGCCAGATCAATTATTGAAGAACTTCGAAAAGGGAGCGTGCCGGCCGACTATGTGCCTTTTTTTACTGTCGGCCGTGATAACTGGCTAACCTTTATTGAGGATGATCTGAAAAATTATATTGCCGAAGGCGGGGCCAAAGTCCGCTTTCTCAGTGGTGATTACGGTGACGGGAAAACTCATTTTATGTCAATAATTCGTCATCTTGCGCTGCAACAGGGGTTTGCTGTATCTTTTGTCGTGTTAACTCGGGAAGTGCCTATTCACAAATTTGAAGCTGTTTATCAATCTATTACACGTCAGCTTCGCGGTCGTTTTGAAGGTCTTGGAATTCGAAATCTCCTGAACCAATGGCTGAACAGTCTGGTTCAAAATAACACTCCTCCTTCAATAGAGCAAATTGCTGATCTGGCCGAAACCTTACGCAATTTGCCAGGCATGAACGTAAATTTTGCCAATGCGCTTGTGTCCCTGGCGCATAATCGTTTTTCGCCATTAATGGAAGAAGAACATAAAGAAGATCGCACCGCAAACAGGGAAACTCTCTTCCACTGGTTTGAGGCCGGCAAAATGACCAAGCGGGAACTTAAGCCATTTGGAATTTTTGAAATAGTGAACAAGGCCAACAGCAAGCAGATGCTGAATTCCCTGAATGCCTTTCTACGCTATATGGACTATAAAGGATTTATTCTGCTGTTAGATGAGCTGGAAACGGTCATTGCCCAATCCGCTTCAGTGCGCAATGCAGCTTACGAAAACGTGCGATTGCTTATAGATAACACCGAACAGGCTGAGTATTTTCATATCTTTTTTTCTA
>DAOURZ010000136.1 GCA_030627475.1 Deltaproteobacteria bacterium
AGAGCGTATCCTTTTCAGCAATTCCCGATGCAATTTTGGTTTCCATGCTGAATTATCATATTCTGTTACTATCTGATTTTACAAGCATTTAGGCTAATGTTATTAACCTGAAAAACTCAATAAATGTCCAAGAAAATACGATATGCACGCCGAAACGGTCAAACCTCTTTGTGCCCTCCGCCAGAGGCGGAGGTTTAAGTTCGCAATTCAAGTGTTAAGGCGTCTGTCTGACAAAGCGCGTAAGCACTAGGAATATCGGGATATTTCGGGCTTTCACAACGCAGTCAGGCGGGATGCACTACTAATGCACAGCACAAGCTATGCATGGATCAAAAGATCTAACTATTCTTGCAGCTTCGATTGGATTCTTTTCATCTGCTACAGGCGCTCCTTCAAGAGCCTGTTCAACAGGGCCGGGAATTTCCTTATCATCTCTTGGAGAACAATTCCAGGTAGTGGGTACCACACACTGGTATCTTTCTATTTTATAATTTTTTATTGTAAGCCAGTGCCCCAGTGCTCCTCTCGGGGCTTCAGTCAGCCCTGTTCCTGCTCCTGCTTCCGGTATTTCAAAATCTTTAAAAGAAGGTTTGCCAGGCACAAGCTCATCAACCCACTCAGCGCATTTATCTGCAACAATTTTGGCTTCTATGGCCCGGGCAGCATGTCTTCCCATAACAGATACAAGATCTCCGGGTTTCTTGCCCAGACTTGACAAGAGATTGTCGATCAGTTTTTTCAGCTTTAAATCTTTTCCTTTAAGATATGAAATCATTACTCTGGCCAATGGTCCTACCTCCATGACTATGCCATTATATCTTGGAGCCTTTATCCATGAATATGCACCGTTTTTATGTGGTGAAGGAACGGTTTCTCCAATAGACGGATGTATTCCCGAACCTGACTCATAAAGGGAATATTCTGTGTCTTCAGTAATTTTTGAAGGATCAAAATTGTCTAACTTGCCGTTTATGATCGTTCCACGCGGGAACAAAAGATCTGAAACCAAAGCACTATCCGATTCATAAAAAGCTCCGTAGGCCAGAAAATTGCCGCATCCTTTTCCGAGCGTAAAATAATCCGGAAATGCCTTTGCAACTTCAACGACATCTTGCAGATAACAATTATCTATAAATGATCTTATTTTATTAATAAGAGATTTATATGAAACAATCTTGTCTGCCGTTACCTTCTCGGTTATTCCTCCAGGAACCAGTGAGGCTGCGTGAGGCAGCTTCCCCGCAAATATCGCGCCTGCTCTGTGGGCAGTAGCACGCATTTCAAGAGCTTCAAGATAGTTTTTGATCGCAGTAAAATTAAGATCATCATCTTTTAAATATTCACCTTTATACCTTGGAAGAAAAGGAGTTGCCGGAAAAACCGATTTTGAAGAAACCTCGGATTTTACCCAGGCTTTAAGATTTTTTAAAGCAGAGTCATTGCCCTTGTATTTTAATATGGCCGCAATATCGACAAAATCCAGGGCCGAGAGATGATAAAAATGAAGGATATGTGAATTAAGATAATTAGCTCCAAGGATCAGGTTCCTTAAAATTCGTCCATTTGTTGGAGGTGTAACATTGTAAGCCATTTCTTGTGCCATAATTGATGCTATTCCGTGAGACACTGGGCATACTCCGCAAATTCTCTGGGTGATTTGCTGGGCATCCAAAGGATCCCTTCCTTTTAAAATTTTTTCAAATCCGCGAAACATCTCACCTGAACTGTATGCTTTTACAATTAAGTTTGATCTGACTTCTACTCGTATGGCAAGGTGGCCCTCTATCCTTGTTATGGGATCAATATTTATTATTCTACTCACAAAAACACCTCATCTATTCATTATTTGTTTTAAATGTTGAAATAATATTTATCAATTCACCGGATTGAGCGGCATTTTCCTTGCTTGCCTTATCCATATGTTTCAACAGATCGTTAACATTTTTAATTCCCTTAAACTGCCGGTTTGATGATGATGCTATCTCGCTCATAAGATCGGATACTTTATTGATCCTTGTTTCAACTTCTGCAAATGCCTTCCTGGTCTTTTCCACTTGTTCCTTGCCGTGCAGGGTCTTTTGTATTGTGTCTTCAATAAGAGTCGAAGTGTTGTTTGCAGCATCGGCCGATCGTTTGGCGAGATTTCCAACTTCTGCTGCAACTACGGCAAAACCTGCACCTGCCTCACCTGCCCTGGCAGCCTCAACCGCGGCATTCAAAGAAAGAAGATTAGTCTGGAAGGCTATTGCATCTATATTTTTGACTATCTGAACTGTCTGATCGCTCTTGTCTGCCAGCTCTTCTATGGATTCTATAACCAGTTTCATTGCTTTTTGGGCACAGGTAAACTCTCTTGAAATATCTTCCATGAGTTTGCTGGCATTATTTGCATTTTCTGAATTCCGCCCGGTCATGGAAGCTATTTCTTTAATAGAAGTAGTTGTTTCGTTTACCGAAGTAGACTGATCCGTAGCTTCCCGCTGCACAGATGATGCGATATTCTGCACCTTGGATATAATTTTGTTAAGTTTTCCTATAAATGCATTAAAAAGACCTGCCAGTTTTCCTATTTCATCGTTAGACTCTACAGGTATACGTCTGGTGAGATCTCCTTCATCTTTTTCAAAAAATCCAAGAAAACCGATAAACTGCCCCAGGGGAATGCCTACAAATCTCCTCACAAGCCAGGTCATAATTATAACGCATACAATTATTATGGTAAAAAGAGATACTGCTGAATTTCTTAAAGAAGTTCTTTTCAGGCTTGCCATGACATTTTGTGAATTTAAGGCAGCTTTTTTCATGGCGCTATTCGAAAACCTGAAATATATTACTCCTCCCGTGCGGCCTTTCTTCCATGCCACATGACACCTGATGCAATCACCTGTAATAGGCTGGGGTTTGTATATCTCTATAGCTTCGTTTGTATGTTTGAGAATCATTTCGTTGTTGGAAAAAAGTTCTTTTTTTATATCATCAGTCAGCCTGTCTCCAATAAAAGAGGAATCCGAAGAATGTGTAACGCTTCCGTTTATATCAAAAAGAGAAAATTCAAGGAGACCTTTCACTTTTTTCTGAGCTTTTATAAGCCTCTGAAATTTCTTCATTTCACCTCTTTCTAATGAACCTGCAACCGCACGATCAACAGAATGGAATATATTAAGAGCGCTTTCCAGCTCCCTTTCCTTTAAAAGTTTCATGTTTGAACCGGAAAGATTTGAAATCATTTCCGATATATTTCTATGCTGAATTATCTGTGCCAGAAAAAGTACCAGAATGAGTCCTGTAAGGAGAGATAGAGTTAATTTCAGATTAAGTTTCATACTATCACTTCCTTTTTATTTTGTGCGCGCTTTTTTGTATAAAAAGAGAAAGATGCGTCCCTGGCAAAATTTTCCGAAGCACATCCTATGCATGGCGCTCCGGATTTTATACAGGAAGATGTCCCTGAATTCCACTGGCGTAATGTGCAGTCAGCATAAGTAAGCGGCCCGAGACAGCCAAGATTGAACAAACAGCCTGAGTCGGAAAAAGTTTTTGCAAAATTTTCCCTTTCATAATCCGGAAAACGAGGGCACTGATCATGCACGAGTTTAGAATAAAACATTTTCGGCCTGCCCAGTTTATCCATGGCAGGAATCCCGAATTTCAAGACATGGACAAGTGTTCCCACAAACCAGTCCGGATGACTGGGACAACCCGGCAGATTAATAACAGGAGTGGATATACCCTCTTGTTTAAGAAATTCCGAAACAGACACGGCTCCGGTGGGATTATTTTCCGCTGCCGGTATTCCTCCAAATGCAGCGCAAGTTCCGTTTGCGATAACAGCCTTTGCCTGTTTTGCCGCATTTCTAACCTGATCGGTTATATATTCTCCACCAACCACACAGGCTTTCGGCATTCCTGCAGGAATACTTCCTTCTACCACCAGCAAAAAACCACCCGTATCCACAGTCCGCTTGATTATCTCCATACAGGTATTGCCTGTAGCGGTAGATAAGGTAGCATGAAACATCAGAGATATATATTCTGTCAGTATTTCCGCTGGCCCGGGAGCAGCAGAGTTAAGCAGGGATATCGAACATCCTGAACAACTCTGACCCTGAAGCCACAAAACAGGAGTGTTTCTCCCTGCAAGTTCTTCCAGGGCATTCACTATTTTTGGAATGGCATACGGCGGAATTCCTGTAAGCGCTGCGATTTTTATACCTAACCCCAAAAAATTTCTTCTCGTCAGCTTTTTCATAAACGACTCCTTGTTTCTTAAACCCTGAACCCTGATCTAACCGGAAAGTCTTTAAGGAACCCCCATACCCTGCGGGCACAACCAGGCATGAAACACTTGCAAAATTGAACGAATGGTCATAACTATCACATTTTTTTATCATCCATAATAAAATCAGGAGGATAGCTGTGACCAAAGAATTAGATACCACATTTATTCAAATTGTGCACCCTGTTTGTTGCGAATTAGATGTGCATAAGAAAAAAATATCAGCACGCCTTATTACAATACTCAATTTTCGGACTTGAGCTAAATATATAATTTTATATTATTTCAACATGTTGTGTAGATATGTGGCCTAAGTATAGTTTATAGAAGCTCTTTATAATGCTATAAAGTTTGTGATTTTATCTATGTAACCTACTGAAATTATTGAAGCACATATTAACCCCGAAAGTTGGGTTTATTATGGTCGAGATGAAACTCTGAGACCTTTGAACAACCCTCTTTTTTATGGATTTTAACATTGATATGGCTGTATTTTCACTCACAGGTTTGATCATTTTGAACGTTTCTAAGGCCGACGGCTTTGTAAACAGTGATTAATGCGGTATATTTAAAAATGCCTTGACAACCACCATCAAAAACAGCTAATTAGGTTGTCTAATATATTTATATGTAAGAGATAAATTGATTATGCTAAAAATAATA
>DAOURZ010000220.1 GCA_030627475.1 Deltaproteobacteria bacterium
TGGTAGAACTGCTGATTGCCATGACAATAGGCTTGATTATTCTGGCGGCATTGTCGAGTACTTTCCTTATGCAGCGCAAAATCTATGACGTTCAGGAACAAGTTGCCGAAATGGTACAGACCGCAAGAGCTGCCATGGATATGATGACAAGAGAAATCAGGATGGCGGGATATGATCCCACCGGTTTGGCAAATGCAACAATTGTTAGCGTTACGTCCAACTCTATTAACTTCACTCTTGATATAACGGATGATGGAGATACAGGTGATTCTAATGAAAACATCACCTATTCACTCTATACAGCAGATGGTATTCAAAAACTAGGTCGAAAATCGACGGCATCTGCCGTCAATCAGCCGGTTGCCGAAAATATCGAAGATTTACAGATTTCACCTATTCCTTGGTCAGGTGATCCTATCAATGTATCCTTAATCGTCAGAACATCTAAACCTGACCCTGATTATATTCATCCTACGTACGGTGACCATTATCGAAGATATACTCTGACATCTGTTATAACCCCGAGAAACCTTATTTTATAAAGGGGAGTAATTTGCCATGAAGATAAAAAAAAAAGTTGGCACGATATTAAGCAATGAAAAAGGATTTGTTCTTCCTATAGGCCTTATGTTTATGGCTATTATAGCGATTCTGGGAACCACAGCGGTTATAGTAACAACAACTGACCTTAAGATCGGCAGCAATTACAGGGACAGCAAGCAGGCATTCTACGATGCCGAGGCCGGTGTCCAGTACGTACTGAAGCAACTGTCCATTGATTTGGACGATTCGGACCCCGATACTGTTAATTTGCCGGGAAGCCCGGGAAATCCAATATCTCTGACCTATTCTACACCAAGTGGATTTTCTTTTAACGTTCCAACCGAATTAACATCTCTGGGAAGCGACCGGTACAGTTTTAAAGTCACGGGGCATGGACACAATAATGCAGCAACCGTTATTGAAATTGTTTTCTCTACTGAGCAAAAAAGTCTTTTTGATTACGGCCTGTTCACCGATGGAACGCTGGATCTAAAATCGGATGCCAAGATTTATAGTTATGACTCCCGTGACACACCTGACCCGGATCCATTGACTTTTCCCGGTTCATCCACTGGAAAAGCTGACATTGGCAGCAATTCACAGATCATCACCAAAATGGATACATATATCGACGGCAATCTCGGCCTGGGAGCAGACAGCTCCGATCCTCCGGCTGATGCCACATGGACTGATACAGGAACACCTATTGTTACAGGTGACTCCAATACTGTAGGCCGCGTTGATCCTGATCCGCTGGGAGCAAACGATTCAGCATCCGAACTCTACAATAAGTTCATTGACATTCTCACCACAAATAATAACGTTACAACCAAAGACGGCTCTCCTTGTGAACTTGAAGGAGCCACAGCAATAAACCTTGATAACGCGGAAAAAATGATACTGACGGCGGGGGACTATTACATTACAGATATTATCCTGAAGAATGGTTCAACTCTTGAGATAGACGCAACTTCCGGACCGGTTAATATTTATCTCAGCGGAACCCTCGACGCGGAAGAAGGTGAAATTGAAGCAAAAAACGGGTCTCTCTTTAATAACTTGTCACAACCAACCGACTTTTCAATTTTTTCAAATTCCTCTCAGGATATTATCTTTAAACACTCGTCTGCTTTTAAGGGAATGGTTTATGCTCCGAACGCCCATGTGGAAATGAAAAATACCGCCGGTATTTACGGTTTGATCTGGGGAAAGACGGCAACGATTCACAATGATGGAGAGTTCTATTTTGACGAAGCTATAAAGGATAACTGGATAGATCCTGACAACTATACGATAGATGTGCTTTCCTGGAAAGATAATTCTCTTGATAATTAATTGTTGATAGTTCCGGATATGAGAGGCGGTTTATTTTTTTCCCACCAGCCTTCGGGCATCTTTCCATTGTTCTTTTTTATCAGCTCGGCAGTAAGCTCATACATTTTTGCAGAAATCTTTTTCACTTCGTTTCTTGCTTTTTTCTTGGCTTTAGAATCTTCATTTTTGGTAGCTTCTCGCAATGTATCCATTGTTCTTTTTAGTTCAGCCTCCAACAGCGTTTTTTTCCCTTTATAGTATTCCAGATCTACTGTTCCCGTCATTTTTGGCTTTTCGTTAATTTTACTTTCCAGATCAATTCTATTTTTTTTAGAATTTATTTCCTCTTTGTATGTTATGTCCGATTCCCTTATTGCTTTGACAAATTTTTTTTCAATCCCGACAACTCCACCGCGACAGTAGAACTTTATCTGACCTTTCTCCTTCCAATAGTGGTTAGTTATAAATTCCGAACCGTTTTTTAATTCAATAATATAAGAGGAAAAGCAGATAGATGGACATATGAGAAAAGCGATGGTTATTATTTCTGCGATATACTTTTTCATAAGATTTATAATGTTATCATTAATTTTAAGTCTTAATTCAAATTCATGCCTTGCACTGATCCTGGTTATTGTATACACTTGGCACTGAAGACATTTCTGTAACTTCTTGTAATTGCCTCAAAATATCGAATATCGAACCGCAGAATTATGAAATGGAATCAAAAATATTGTTCTTTCTCTTTTTGATACTATATAAGTATATTTATTCTCGCCAAAACGGTAAAACCTTCTAAGGACGCTCGGGCAAATCTCAAGGTTTAATTAAAAACAATTAAGCTATAAATTCTGCTATAGTTGTATCAAGCGCTATTGCAATTTTGGAAAGAGTCTCAATATTGGGATTTGTTTTTCCATTCTCCAATCGGGACAGGCTTGACCTTTGAATGCCTGTCATCTCTGAAAGTTGTGCCTGAGTTCTCCCTTTTGACATGCGTATTGCCTTAATCTTTATACCTGCCGCCTTTCCTTTTTCCCGGGATTGTTGTTTTACTTCCTTGTATTTTCGGCTTTTTTTGTAAAATTCATAGTTGGTTTCACAGTGATGAAGTATTAAATCCGACATAACCTCCATTTTTTTCCCGGACGCAAGTCTTACATTGAATCCAAAGCCGTATAATACAATCCTCACGCTTACTACTTTTGAATCGTCATCCTGTTCTCTTAAATATTTCCTTGGAAACAGGTAGTTATTTCCGTTGTTGAAAACTATGCTGAATGCATTGACCTTATCCATATATGTAACCGTTTTCAAGCGTTCATCCTGTTTCAAAAGACTCATCTTCACGGCCTCAACAACACGTGGACATGCACAAGAAGGAATCTGCCTGCTGAAAAGTTTTCTATTGTCTTGATCGGTTATTGTAATGACATGTCCCATGATTTTTCATACCTTTTTTTTGTATCCTAAGAATTCTAATCCATTCCTTATGACAGAAGTCATTTTGAAATTGCCCATCATTTGCTGATTTTCAATATCCCATTTGCCTATCAACCTTTTATCTTTGAATATGTGAACGTGCAGTGGGGCATGGTCTCCAACACAGTCCACAAAAATATAATTCCGATATTTCTTTTTTCCCATGAATCTTATGTGTCATTTGTGATAACAATTTGTCAAGAATTGTTATGCATTCCCACGCAGGAGCGTGGGAATGAGGGAATTTTTTATAAGATTCATAAAAACATTATCATTAATTTTAAGTCTTAATTCAAA
>DAOURZ010000112.1 GCA_030627475.1 Deltaproteobacteria bacterium
AAAAATAATGATAACATAAAAAATCCATTCTGCTTTAAAAAAAATACGAATTGTCAAAAACAAAAATAACATCAGATTGATCAGGCAAAAAACCGTTGCAAGTTCTGTTTGAGAAAAAAAATTAACACCAAAAATTTTGCTGATTATATTTTCGGGTTGAGATAAATTATCTTCAGTCAGATCATGTATATATTCTATATTATATTTTAAATCTGCATCCCGCGGTATCAATTGTCTGGCTCTCTCATAATTAAGCAGAGCATTGCCCTTTTGTCCCAAACGAAAGTAGCAGTTACCTATATTATAAAATAGTTCTCCTCGGGATTCAGACTGGAAAATTAAATTTGCCGGAAAAAGTTGAACCGAAAAAAAATTAAATTGATGGTTTTTTAAAATAGATTCATATAGCTGGACAGCCTTTTCAAATTCACCATTAAAGTAAAATTGGTTTGCTTTAAAAAAAATATCTTCAGATCCGCCATCCACATCTACATTCCAGGCGCAGGCAGTATTCACTGATAGAAAAAATAACAATGATATTGTAATGCAAAATCTCATTTAACCTCTTGCTCCACAGATTTCAAAATTTCTGTTAATTTGTCCTGTATCTGCGCCAGGCTGTTTGATTTTTCACCGGTAAAGATTACGGATTCGAGTTGCGCAATGCTATTTTGCAACATTGAGGCCGTTTCAGGAGACGCTCCCTGGTTAATCAAAAGATTATAAACTTCATTGGGCGTTAACAGACCGCCTTTTAACAAAAATCTGATATTCAGATAATCAAGAACCGCTGCATGAATTTCTTCCGGCGATAGATCTTGATTTCGAACTTTTTTCAGAAATTTTTTACCGGCATTTCCGGACCTGATATTCAATCTGTTTTTATTATTATTTTTAAATAATTTTCGACCGGTCAGCAGCGCAAAATAAATAAAAGGGGGGGCCAGCATGAGCAAAATAAATATTCGATTAAAAAATTCCTGCTGCCTTAAGCCTTTAAGCGGATCAATCGAAGTATGCACAGGAAAAATATCTTTTCCTATTTGCCTGATTTCCTGTTGATTATTTTTTGCTTTAACCTGGCCACCATGGTTATCCCCGTAAATTGAAATCAAGTTACTGCTTATAGCTTCAGCATCGGCGACCGTATTTGATTTTAAACTGAATTGTTTGGTTTTAAGTTCCCGATAACGTCCTTTTTCAGGGTCAAAAAACGCCAGTATCATTGATGGGATTATATATTTTCCGCACTTTTCAGGCACAATCGCCCATTTCATAATTTTTTCACCGAAAATTGCAGATTTGCTCTTGTTAATATTTAACCGGGGTTTGTCATGATATATTTTAAGATCTTTTATATCGGCAAGTTTCAGATCCGGTATTTGTCTCACGTTTCCCCGGCCTTGAACGGTTATGGTTAATGTAGCGGATTCACTATCCTTAACCTCAACAGGATCAAGCGTTGCATTTATATCAAACAGACCAACCAGACCGCTGAAATTATCAGGTCGGTTCCGCATCGGAAGATTTTTAACATCAAGTTGAATTTCATTGGATGAAAGGTAAACCGGTTTGCCACTCCTTATATTAAAAAAAGGATCATCAAAAAAATTGTTACGCCTGTTTTTTTTATAAGTGGTCATTCGCATACCAGCAGCAGTAATGCTGTATGTGCCCGCTTTTTTTGGTATTAATATATATTTAAGTTCAACAACTTCATATCTTTTTGCATTGATTATTTTGCTGTACTTTTGCGGTTCTGCCAGAGATTCAAAAGCAAGACCTTCGACCTCTGGCATTTCAAGGGAGATATCGGAAACCTGCTCTCTCATAAAAAGCCTTAAGGTATAAAGAGCATTCTGATTGAGATACAAGTTATTTTTTGAAATCCCGGCTTCCAGAAACAGTGGTCTGCTTGCAATCCCGGTTTGATTGTTTCTTGCTTTGGAAACTGTCAGTTTAACGTTGTTGCCGGAATAGACCTTGTTCTTTATTCTGACCTGAGCCGGACCCACAACAAATTCGCCAGGCTTTAACGGGGTAAGATAAAATGTATATTCAACCTCTGAATTCATGCTACCATTTACAAATTCAACCCTGCTTGCAGTGCCGCCCTTAACCACATTAAAAGACGACAGCCCTTTAATCTCAGGGAAATTGCTTTTGCGCTTTCCCGTGACCGTTACTTTCATCACAATAGTGTCAGTTAATACAACTGATGACTGGTCAAGTGTCAGATCAACGGAGATATCCGCAGATGCAGTAGCTGAAAATGCCCAAAAAAATATGCACAATATGTAAAATATCTTTTTAAAACTCATATAGTTACCAGGCAATAATCAATAACCTATTAATTCCCTTAAAATGTGCATCTCGTGAAATCAGTGTTAATGCATGCTGTTCGCACAAAAATATCAAGCCGCTTTCAGTATGAAATCAACATGCACTGCTTCAAAGGGGAATTCGATTTGACCTTTATCGGTTTTTTGCAATATTCCAACATCCAAAAGCATATGTACATCACGATGTACCGCTTTTACGTCTCTACTCAAACGCCGCGCTGCTGCACGCATTGACATTGGCCCTGCGTTTGTCATAACTTTAAGCAGCTCCCATCGATTGCCCGAGAGAACCTTAAAAAGGAGCATAGGCGACTCGAAGCTGATGAATGTTCCTTGAGGTCTGCCTTCTAAAGCTCCAAGTAAGCGTTTGTTGATTTTCTTACGGGAAGAAATCCCTAATATTACTGCAGGCATGTTAAAATCCTCCAGTTGTCCACATCGTTCCAGAAATTTTCAAGCAATGCTTTCGGTATAGTAAAAATGTATGAAATTTCATCCTCACCTATATGCTTGTGGTCACCCTTGCCTGCTTCATTGTCATAACGTAGCACACAATTTCCATTCACAATAAGGGCAAGCCGATACCTGAAACCGTGGTGACTGTTTGAAAGAGGCGAGGAGAGTAACCACACCATCATTTCAACAAAAGCATTTTTGGAGAGGATGTAGCGCTCATTGAGCATTAATTTTGCATTCATGTTGGATATAATAACAACACGGATAAGTGTTGTCAAGAGTCACAACACATACCCGTGTTGGATAGATATGCTGGAGACTAATGTTTTCGTGTTTTTGCAACCTCGCTGAATCTTGCACCGAAAGAATTTCTCCAACAAATTGTTGGAGAAATGGTCTCAACCCGTTCCACGTGAATTTTTTGCCATTATCTTTTCTCCAAAGATTAAATCCGGACAACAAAAGATAAGTATTGAATTACATTTGGCTTAAAGTTGGCGCAATGTCATTCAATTTTATTTTTTTTCTCATTATTTTTTTGGAATCATTATCTAAAATTTTTGCTTAACTTTTTTACTTTGTCATGAGAACCTAATAATACGCTATTGTTCCTATGTGAAAAAATGACAAAGGTTTAAGAAATGGCAAATATTATATCAAAGATAGATTCTGTTAAGATGCAGGAAATAATTACTTATACAGAATATTTTCCAAATTTATCACGCAGAAATCTTGCAAATACTATCTGTGAGAATCTTGAATGGAAAACACCTGCCGGATCTCTGAAAGTGAATTCTTGCCTAAGTTTACTGAGCAATCTGGAAAAACAGGGTAAAGTTAAGCTAAGGCCACTTGAGAAACGGGTGCATACACCCAAGCCGCTTAAGAAGGAGAAAGATCTTTTTGACATCACGAACAAGTCAGACATTAAGGGGAGTGTTCAAGATTATCAAGTCTCGCTTAAGCAAGTTGTTGAAGACAATCTGCACGTAGAATGGAATGATCTAATACAACGTTACCACTACTTGGGTTATAAAAAGTTATTTGGCTCAAGTATTAAATATTTCATATATCTAAATGGAGTATCAGATCCGGTTGGATGTATTTCCTTTACCTGTAGCACTACTTACCGGCAGAAAGATCGAGATAAATGGATCGGATGGTCAAATGAACAACGAGTTCAAAGTTTAAATTGGGTACTTAATAATAACCGCATGCTGATTTTTCCCTGGATAAGAATTCAGAACCTGGGTTCAAAATGTTTGTCGATAGCGCTTTCAAATGTTGCTGGTGATTGGGAAGTAAAATTTAACTTTAAGCCACTATTAGTAGAAACCTATGTGGATCCAAGTCGATTTACAGGAGCAATGTATAAGGCTACAAATTTCATCCTGATCGGACAGTCTTCAGGAAACTATCGGCTCAATAGCATTTCTTTACCGAAGGAAAAACAAGTTAAAAAAGATATCTATATTTTTCCTTTGGATCCAAATTATAAGCAACTTCTCTGCGGTAAATTTAAACCAAAAACTTTACATAAAAAGCGTCCTGTTAGCCATCTTGATAATTGTTTAAAAAAATTTCAAAGTAACCGTGAAGAGCTTGATCTATGGGAAAAGATTCAATACGAGATCGCACTAATCTGTAAGCGAATTGACACTGAAGAACTGAAGCAATCAAGACGAGTAAACGCTCTGACCATGATTCTTGCAATTTATAGGATAGTTTTTGCAAACAACTTTCGTTCATATGATTCAGTGCTCTGCGATCTTATTGATAATGCAAATACACACGGCATCAAACTTTCCTTTAGACAAAGACTCTTGCCTACAACATTTTGTGAAGCGAGAAAGAGGTTCAAGGCAGACACGTTTAAAGAGATCAACACAAGAGCCCTCGGCATTTACGAGCAACACATCGACAAACGCGAAGATTACCTTTGGAAAGGTAGAAGGGTTTTTGCCGTAGATGGCAGCAAGATTAACCTTCCTCGAGAAACTATGAATGAAGATAAAGGCAAGTACAGGCTTCCTTGCAAACATGCATTCTACCCTCAAGGTCTTCTTAGTTGTATTTATAGGTTGAAAGCCAAAGTTACCTACGATGTTACTTTTTCAAATACTATGGACGAACAGAGCGAAACGATCACACATCTAAAAGTACTAAAGCCAGGTGATGTGGTGATTTATGATCGTGGCTACATAAGCTATGCGTTGTTATATTGGCATAACCGACTCAATATTGATGCTGTTTTTCGACTTAAAAAACAGAGTTTCAAACAAATCAATGAGTTCATTAAAAGAAGTAGAGCTGATAATACGACAGAAATTGGGCCATCCAAAAAAACTTTCTCCAACATCAAGAAAAAGCATCCTGAAATTGAAAAATTGGAGCTCTACCCACTTAGAATGATGAAGTACCGGATCGGCAGTAAAACCTATTACATTGGATCAACGATTATCGACAAAAACATTACTATCTCAGATTATTCCGAGGCTTACCACGCTCGTTGGGGGCATGAAGAACTTTATAAGACACTAAAAACACACCTTGACGGAATTGAATTTCACGGAAAACGTGAAGAATTCATCAAGCAAGAGCTATTTGCTGCACTTGGTATTTTAACTTTAAACAGAATTATAGCAAATTATGCCGAGGAAATATTAGATGATAACGAGACTTTCAGCAGCTCATTT
>DAOURZ010000084.1 GCA_030627475.1 Deltaproteobacteria bacterium
CTGGCCCGTTCCATAACGATTGTCAAAAAAATGCTTTGTCTTTGCATCGTTCACAGCTACGATGGGATATTTCAAAACCTTGTCTGCAGCCATGCTTCTGAGCCGAATAATTCCGGTTGTGGTTTCTTCAGTGCCTCCCTTCATCCGGTCCGCAAGCTCCGGTCTTTCCGAATGAATGGTAGAAACAAGGTCGGCACCGTCATCCATTGTGTACTGAGGATCGGCATCAAGAACCGAATTAATGTGTTTGTAATATGTCTCGTTATCTTCACCCTTGATGGCAAAAACAGGAATTTTGTCATTCTTTACAAGAGATGCAGCCACATCGTCCTGTGTACTTAAAGGATTTGAGGCGCAAAGAAAAACACTGGCTCCTCCTGCTTTTAAAGTTTTCATAAGAGATGCCGTTTCTGTCGTTACATGAAGACAGGCTGCTATAGTTAGGCCTTTTAATGGTTTTTCCTTTGCAAACCTTTTTCCTATGCGGTTCAGAACAGGCATACTTTGATTAGCCCATTCTATGCGAAGCGCGCCATCCTTTGCGAGTTTTATATCCTTGATATCACAATCCATTTATATTATCTCCTTTATACGTAAGTTGAGCAATTTTTAGGGAAGAAATATGCAGATCAAGCCCAAAATCGTTCAATTCAGGTTATAGTCCGGCTTTTTCTCTAATAATGTCTTTCATATTTGTTTTTTCCCAGGTAAATTCCGATTCAGTCCGACCAAAATGGCCATATGCCGAGGTAGCCTTGTAAATCGGTCGCAAAAGATCAAGATATTCAATTATCGCTGCCGGCCTTAAATCAAAAACCTCTTTGATTATTTCTTTAACTCTGGATTTGGGTACAACTCCAGTGCCCATAAGATCTACCATAACAGAAACAGGTTCTGCTACTCCTATGGCATATGCTATCTGTACCTCACATTTTTTTGATAAACCGGCGGCAACAATATTTTTTGCAATATGTCTGCCCATGTATGAAGCGCTTCGATCAACCTTGGAAGGATCTTTTCCGGAAAAGCATCCACCGCCATGGCTACCCTGACCGCCATAAGTATCAACAATGATTTTTCTGCCCGTAAGACCGCAGTCTCCCATGGGGCCGCCAATTACAAACCTGCCGGTAGCGTTAATATAATAGTTGGTATCTCCATCCATCATTTCCTTTGGAATAACCTTTTTTATTACTTCTTCTATAATAGCTTCTCTCAGCTCTTCATATTCCACGTCTGGTTTATGCTGGGCGGCTATTACCACGGCATCAACCCGTTTTGGCATGCCGTTTTCATATTCGATTGTAACCTGTGATTTCCCGTCAGGCCGAAGAAAATCAAGAGAACCGTTCTTTCTCAGCTTTGACAAACGGCGGCATAATTTGTGCGCATATATTATGGACATCGGCATTAATTCAGGAGTTTCATCACATGCGAAGCCAAACATAAGCCCTTGATCTCCTGCACCCTGATCCTTGAACAGACCCTCACCTTTATTTACACCCTGAGCGATATCCTGTGATTGATGGTCTATGCTGGTAATTACCGAACATGTTTGCCAGTCAAATCCCATCTTGGAAGAATGGTATCCTATATCACGAATTGTTTCCCGAACGATCTGGGGAATATCAACATAGCATTCAGTTGTAATTTCACCTGCAATAAAAGCCAGGCCGGTTGTTACAAGAGTCTCACATGCAACTCTGCAAAATTTATCTTTCTCAATAATAGCATCAAGGATTGAATCTGATATACGGTCGGCAACCTTGTCAGGATGCCCTTCGGTAACAGATTCCGAAGTAAAAAAGAATTGTTCTTTGTTCATAATTGTCTCCCTATAATAGTAATTTGCCAGGATTTTTTCTATGGGTTAAGAATAGCGTTATCTATAAGACGAGTCTTCCCTACCTTGACTGCAAGAGCCATTAGCGCCGGCCCGTCTATTTTTTTCATATCAATAAGTGTTTGTGGATCACAGATAGCAATATAATCAATTTCAATATCTGTGTGTGACTTTATAATTTCCAAAGCAGTATTTATAATTTTTTTCGAATCATTTATCCCGCTGCCAAGAAGAGCCTGCGCCTTTTGCAGTGATTTGTAAAGACATAGTGCTGAATTCCTCTGCCCGGATGTCAGATAAATATTTCTTGAACTCATGGCAAGGCCGTCACGCTCTCTAAGCGTTTCAGACCCGATTATTTCAATATCGAAATTCAGATCACTAACCATTTGCTTTATTATAGCAAGCTGCTGATAATCCTTCTTACCAAAAATAGCAAAATGAGGTTTAACAATATTAAACAATTTTGCAACAACGGTTGCAACTCCTGAAAAAAAGGTTGGCCTTGAAATACCGCAAAGATGATCCGGAAGTTTTTCAAGGTTTACATCTGTCTGAAATCCATTTGAATACAGTTCCTTATCATCAGGAGTAAAAACTACATCCACACCATTTTTCGTGGCAAGTACAAGATCTTTTTCAATGTTTTCGGGATAATCCTCAAAATCTTCTCCAGGGGCGAATTGAATCGGATTTACAAAAATACTCACTACAAGACAATCTCCAATCTTCCTGCCTCGTTTTATAAGAGAAAGATGCCCTTCATGGAGATATCCCATGGTTGGAACAAACGCAATTGTCTTGCCAAGGCAACGCATTCGGTCGGAGTATTCCTGCATTTTCTTTACTGTAGTGATTCTTTCGATGCTATAGACCTCAAATCAATCTTGACGATTTTGTAAATTATAATGTTTCTCTATCCAGGACATGTATTCACCGCTTTTAACTCTATCTACCCAGCCTTTATTATCAATATACCATTTAATGGTTTTTCTTATTCCCGATTCAAATGATTCATCAGGATGCCAGCCCAACTCCCTTTGCAGTTTTCCGGAATCAATGGCATATCTTAGGTCATGACCTGGCCGATCTTTTACAAAGGTTATCAGATCTCTTAGCGATTTACCATTATGACCGGGCATTATCTCATCCATAATATCACACAGCATCCCTACAATATCTATATTGCGCATTTCACAATTGCCGCCGACATTATATGTTTCGCCGCGTTTCCCGTTTTTCATTATTAACCAGACAGCTTTGCAATGGTCCTTTACATACAGCCAGTCTCTTATATTTTTGCCATCACCGTAAACCGGAAGTGGCTTTCCTTCAAGGGCATTTAAAATAATAAGAGGAATTAGTTTTTCGGGAAACTGATATTGTCCATAGTTATTTGAACAATTGGAAATCGTTACCGGCAAAAGGTATGTTTTGCTGTAAGCCCTTACAAGGTGATCCGAAGACGCCTTTGATGCTGAATATGGGCTATTAGGCCTGTAGGGCATATCCTCGGTAAATAAACCATCCTCTCCAAGAGAACCATATACTTCATCAGTACTTATATGATGAAACAGACCCACTTTATTTCTGGAAAGTTCAAGCAGATTAAATGTCCCAAAAATATTTGTTTTTATAAAAGCATCCGGTTCGGCAATAGATCTGTCGACATGTGATTCAGCGGCAAAATGGCAAACAGCATCAATTTTATAATTATTAAAAATTTCAGACATGGCTCCACGATCACATATATCTGCCTTAATAAAATTATAACGTCTGGAAAATCTTTCAGCAATTCCCGTCAGGTTTTCAGGATTTCCAGCATAAGTCAATTTATCAACATTTATTATGTTGCCGGTAAAATCAGATTCCGCAAGTAGATAATGAATGAAATTCGACCCGATGAAACCGCAACCACCAGTAACTATAATATTTTTCATGAAATCACCATATTTTGTCCCCGTTTCTAAGGAACGTGGGATCCGGCAGAGAACAACCTGACATTTTTGTATCCCAACTTCACCATATTTTAAATCTACGGCAAATTTGAGCGCAAATGCTTCCGGGTTATTTGTTGCTGAGCCCGTATATCGAAGGGATTGGCCGAATATTTACAATATTGTTTAATCTTTTTCAATTTTTGCAGCCGGTTATAACTTAGTTGCAAATCAATCCATTTGCTGAATAATCTTTTAAGGATTTTTCCGGCATTTTTTTTCTTTTCATCAAGTTTTTTTTCGACTTCGAAAAGTAAATCATTAATTTCCCTGTTTTCAGGATTATGTTTCAATAAATATCTATATATATCAGATGCTTTTGTAAAATAACCCTGCCCGGCATATACATTTGCCATGGTCTTTGTATAAAACTCAGTTTGATTACTCATTTTTTAACTTTATGTTCCTTAAGTTTAAATATCACCTCGTCTTTACCGATAAGGCCGAGTTCTCGTCTGACTATATTCTCAATATATATAGAATCATGTTTCAAACGATCAATTTCTTGATATAAAGAAAGATTATCCATGGTAAGCCCGGCATTTTTTTCTATCAACCCGTTTTTCTCTTTTTTGAGTGCGTTAAGATCAACCAGTCCATTATCATCGAAAATAATAAATAAAAGCAAAGAAAATATAATCGGTATTGATAAATATAACAGAATCTTTTGCTTCCAGTTCATTTTATTCTCATGCCATGTTTAACAACGGCCAGAACTTTCTCAAGCTCTGGACTCTTGATAAAAAAAGAAAAAAAACCATAGAAAACAAGGCCGGCAAATATACTGCCTGTGAGTCCAAAAAAAAGACCGATTAAAGTTTTGTCCCCTGATGGTATAATTAATAATGCAACTGCCCATACAACTGCTCCCATTATAAAGGAGCCGACCATTGTTTTGCAGGCAGATTCAGTGATGCTTTTCCATCCCGACAAGCCAATCTTGACCTTTAACGCACGGGTAAGAAGCCAGAAATTAAGCATGGAAGCCAGCGAAGTTGCAAGCGCAAGCCCTCTGTGGCCCAAGTACTGCATAAGAATAATACTGAATATTATGTTTGCAACAACAGATATTACCGCCATCCGTACAGGTGTTTTAGTATCCTGAAGAGCATAAAATGTTGAAACAACTATCCGTACAGCCGAAAATGCCCACAAGCCAATACCATAATATAAAAGGGCAGATGCTGTCAATCTTGTGGTTTCAGCATCAAAAGCCCCTCTTTTAAAAAGCAGCTCAACTATAGGTTCTCTTAAAACTATAAGCCCCACCATAGAAGGAATTGTAATAAAAAAAATCAATTTCATGGCATAGGCGAAAGTGTCTCTGAGAGAATCGTAATCCTGAGCAGATGCCTGCCTTGAAAGGCTGGGCATTACGGCTGTAGCCGTTGCTATGGCAAAAATTCCCAGGGGAAATTGAACCAGCCTGTCAGCATAATAAAGATACGAAATGCTCCCTTCAGGTAGTAAAGAAGCCAGAAAAGTCCCGATTAATATGTTAATCTGATAAACTGCAGCGCCAAATATGGTAGGAAGCATAAGCATGCCCACTTTTTTCAGCATGGGATGCCAGATTTTGGTTTTTTCCCGGAAATAAAAACCTTTCCTTATAAGAAATGGAAGTTGAAGCGCTAACTGCAAAAAACCACCTATCAGAACCCCGATTGCAAGACCTGTTACAGGTTCAGCCATGTGAGGAGATATAAAAAGAACAGCACATATCATGGCAAAATTTAAAAGAACAGGGGCAAGAGCCGGTGCGGCAAAATGATCTAACACGTTAAGAATGCTCATGCAAATAGCAACAAGGCCTATAAAGAAAATATACGGGAACATAATACGGGTCAGGGTCACTGTAAGTAAAAACTTTTCGGAAGAAACAGTAAACCCCGGAGCTATTATACGTATTATTAAAGGAGACAAAAAAATACCGAGAATGGCGGTAATAACCAATATTGCGGCAAGCAGCCTTATTGCAGATCTTGCTAATTTAAAGGCTTCGTTTTTGCCTTGATTTGTAAGGCATTCAGTAAAGACAGGAATAAATGCAATGCTTAAAGAACCCTCAGCAAAAAGTCTTCTTAATAGATTTGGAATCCTGAAAGCAACAAAAAACGCATCCGAGCTCAGTCCTGCCCCAAAGAACCAGGCTATTACAACATCTCTTATGAATCCGAAAATGCGGCTTAATAAAGTTGATGCGCCGACAACGCCTGCGGCTTTTGTTATACGAGTATTTTCAGACATGTAGATAAGGTTCAGGGTTTAAGGTTTACGGTTTACGGTTGGCTGCTTTTCGTTTTTCATATGCAGGTTCGGACTTTTTTGTCAGGCTGTGTACTTTTCAAGCTTAACGCGGGTCAAGAACGAGCCCTGAATAAACTACAGTTTTAGAATCTTTGTCATAAATAACAGCTACAAACGGCCTGCTCACAGCAACCGGCTTGATAACGGCAGGATCTTCTGTGAGGAAGTAGAGGTTGCCATCATGGAGATCCATAGTCATCTCAAAACCATAATCATTAAATGGAGGGATATCTTCCAAACCTTTAATGATAATCGTATTTGATGATGCTGCAGTAATTCCTGCTTCATCTAACGAAACTTTTGCCTTGTGCGTAA
>DAOURZ010000137.1 GCA_030627475.1 Deltaproteobacteria bacterium
CTGAGATCTTGATGCATAAGGATTTGCAAAAACCGCAGGCATACCCGTGGATATGTCGAGGATTTTTGCGAAACCTTTATGCGCAAGAGATCAGCGCAGATTGAGTAAAAAATCGCTCAATTTAGGTTTTATACAGGCCATCAGGTCTTATCAGCTATAGTTTCTGAAGAAGCCGGAGCGCTTGATTTTCTGATTATCTCGACAACAGGTCCATCGGAACCGTCTGCAACGACCTTTCTTTCACCTGGTTTTAACCCTGAATCAACAGGTAAAGCCTCAGCTTCATCCTCTATCTCCTTGTCCGCCTCAGCCTGCTGTTTCTCAAGCAAACGCTGTTTCCCCTCAATACATGCATCAGCAATTCTGGATGTAATTAGTCTTATCGCCCGGATAGCATCATCATTACCCGGTATAACGTAATCTATTTCTTCAGGATTACAATTGGTATCAACAATAGCGATAATTGGAATATTCAACCGTTTTCCCTCACGAACTGCAATTGCCTCGTTTTTGGGATCAACAATAAATATAGCACCGGGAAGCTTATTCATGGAACGAATTCCGCCAAGAGTATCGTCAAGTTTTACCCTGGATTTCAGAAGTTTCAATCTCTCTTTTTTGGGAAAAAGGTTAATTGATTCGTCATTTATTATATTATTGAGATAATTAAGACGGTCGATGCTCTGTTTTATTGTCTGAAAGTTTGTAAGCATTCCGCCAAGCCATCTGTTATGGACATAGAACATTTCGCATCGATTGGCTTCTTCATAAACAGATTCACGCGCCTGTTTTTTGGTTCCGACAAAAAGAACAGACTTGCCATCCTCAACCAGGTTGCCTACAAAGTCATATACATTTCTAAACAAACGAACGGTCTTCTGGAGATCAATGATATAAATACCGTTTCTTGCTCCAAAGATATAAGGTTTCATCTTGGGATTCCAGCGTTTTGTTTGATGACCGAAATGTACTCCCGCCTCAAGTAGCTCCTTCATTGTAATATAAGACATGGTTATTCCTTTTTTAATTTAAGTGGTTATTCTTTCGCCTTCATCGTCCCAATTTCCAACTTTGACAAGCAAAGCACCGGGAAAAAGGTCCAAAGACGTGTGATATTATGTATAACCTGTTTTAATTAACAAATATTATAATGCGCCGCAATAGTTTTTTATTTTTTCCTCATACAAACCATTCTGTCATAACCGGAATAGTCTTTTTTAAAAACAACGTTTTCATATTTTCCACAATCATCTATGATCTTTTTGATTTGATCTTTTTGATCATGACCTGTTTCCAGCAAAAGTATTCCCTTTTGTACAAGAAAGGCATGAGCCTCAAAGATAATTTTTTTAATTGAATTCAGGCCGCCCTTACCTCCGTCAAGAGCTGCAAGTGGCTCATATTTGTATATCTCGGGTTGAAGCTCAGGTATAGACAGCGACCTGATATAAGGAGGGTTGGATATAATCATATCAAATAACTGCCCTGTATTTTTTACCGGCTCAAGCCAATCGCCTGCAAAAAAATTTATTTTCCCATCAAGATGATGAAACTTCGCATTCATAAATGCCAGGTTAACAGCTTTAACTGAACTATCAGATGCAAAATAAATATTTTCCGGCTTTTCAGATGCAAGCGCCAGTATTATTGCTCCGGAACCTGTACCAGGCTCTAAAATACGGTTTGCCCTAGAATCCAATTCCGGCAATGAAAGTGCTGACTCAACAAGACATTCTGTCTCAGGACGTGGAATCAGCACATCCTTTGTTACGGCAAGCTTCATGGACCAGAATTCCCTGGCACCCACGATATATGCGACCGGCTCCCTGGTAATCCTTCTTTTTATATATGTTTTGAACAACGAAAGCTCATCGCCTGTAAGCGGCTGATCATAACGCAAATACAAATCTATTCTTTTTAAGCTTAGTGTATGTGCCAGAAGTATTTCAGCCGTTAATCCGGGGCTGTCAATATTGTGGGATTTAAAATACGAAGTAGTCCATATGAGGAGTTTACTTATTGTCCATTCAGAAAGTCTGGATGTTGGATGATTCTGCATTCTGTAATGCCTGAGCCTGATAATATGTTGTAAGCTGATCTATTATATCGTCTATATTTCCCTGCATAATATGTTCCAGTTTGTAAAGGGTCAGTCCGATTCTATGGTCTGTAACTCTGCCTTGTGGAAAGTTATATGTCCTTATTCTTTCACTTCTATCCCCGCTTCCTATCTGGCTTTTCCGTTCTTCCGACCTTTTTTCATTTTGCTCTCTGAGTTTACTGTCAAGAAGACGAGCCCGCAAAACCTTCATTGCCCTGTTTTTATTTTTCAGTTGTGACTTTTCATCCTGGCACGTAACAACAAGACCTGTTGGCAGATGAGTGAGACGCACGGCTGAATCTGTAGTATTGACAGACTGCCCTCCCGGCCCGCTTGAACGATATACATCAACTTTAATTTCCCCTGGATCAATATGGACTTCAACATCTTCCGCTTCAGGCAAAACAGCCACTGTAACTGCAGAGGTATGTATTCTTCCCTGAGTTTCAGTTGTTGGAACACGCTGAACACGATGAGTACCGCTTTCATATTTAAAGCGATTATATGCTCCCTTACCATGGATCATCACCACAATTTCTTTTAAACCGCCCATGCTCGTTGTGTGATGATTCATTATCTCAATTTTCCAGGATCTGTTTTCAGCATATCTGCTGTACATTCTGAACAGATCATTTGCAAACAAGCTTGCTTCCTCGCCACCTGTCCCTGCTCTTATTTCAATTAATACATTCTTTTCATCAAGAGGATCTTTAGGTATAAGCAACTCTCTAAGCTCGTTTTCCTGCTTTTTCTTTTTAACGCTTAATGTGTTAACTTCTTCACGAGCTAAATTTTTTATTTCAGAGTCGGCATCCTTCAATAATTCGTTGCTGTCTTCAAGTTCTAACAGGATATGTTTGTAATTCCTGTAGCCCGATACAATCTTGTTAAGTTCGGCATGTTCCTGAATATACTTCTGGTATAAATTCCGATCCTGAATGATCTCGGGATTACCCAGCAACTCCTCTATCTCTAAAAAGCGTTTTTCAACACCCTTTAACCTTTCAAACATAAATAATACTTACCTGTTAAATTAAACTTGCAGGGCACGACGCATCGTACCCCTACGAATGAAATGGCATGCCCATATAAATGGCACGACGCATCGTGCCCCTACTTTTGAAAATTTGCATATTTTCTGCGAAAACGTTCAATTCTGCCAGCGGTGTCAATGAGTTTCTGCTTGCCCGTAAAAAATGGATGGCATTTTGAACAGATTTCAACTCGTATATTTGATTTTGTTGAACCGACCTCAAGCGTATTTCCACATGCACACTTAATGGCAGTATTAGAGTAATTCGGATGTATTTCAGCTTTCATTGTATACCTTCTTTATGTGGTTTATGGTTTGGAAAAAATAACTGATTTATTTCGTCCAACTTCTTTATGATGCACTCATTGAATTCAAGAAACTCTCATTATCCTTTGTTCCACTCATTTTATCAAGTAAAAACTCCATACTGTCTGAAGAATTTAATGAAAAAAGGAGTTTTCTTAATATCCATACACGGTTAAGAGTCTCTGCATCCAGCAGCAATTCTTCTTTGCGGGTACCTGATTTTTTTATATCAATCGCAGGAAATAATCTTTTATCAGCAAGTCTTCTATCTAATTGAATTTCCATATTGCCTGTGCCCTTGAATTCCTCAAAAATAACTTCATCCATCCGGCTTCCTGTATCAACCAGAGCAGTTGCTATAATAGTAAGGCTTCCACCTTCTTCAATATTTCTGGCCGCGCCAAAAAAACGTTTCGGCCGCTGGAGAGCATTTGAATCAACTCCACCGGAAAGAATCTTTCCGCTTGGCGGCATAACGGAATTATAGGCACGAGCAAGTCTTGTTATGCTATCCAGTAGAATAATAACATCCTTTTTATGCTCTACCAGCCTTTTTGCCTTTTCAATCACCATTTCGGCGACCTGAACATGTCTTTCAGAAGGTTCATCAAAAGTTGAACTTATAACTTCAGCATCAACCGACCGCGCCATATCCGTAACTTCTTCAGGGCGTTCATCAATCAGAAGAATAAAAGGAATAATATTCTTATGCCTGGCAATAACACTGTTGGCAATATTCTGCAAAAGCATCGTTTTCCCTGACCTGGGAGGTGAAACGATCAGTCCCCTCTGACCGAAACCAATAGGAATCATAAGATCCATTATTCTCGCAGAATAATTATCGTGAGAAGTTTCAAAGTTTATTTTTCTGTCAGGATAGAGCGGAGTCAAATTATCAAAAAGTATTTTCTCTCTGGACACTTCAGGATCTTCATAGTTTACAGCCTCAACTTTCAAAAGAGCAAAATACCGCTCAGATTCCTTTGGCCTTCGGATCTGCCCCGATACAGTATCACCTGTTCGCAGATTGAAACGACGAATTTGTGACGGAGAAACATAAATATCATCAGGGCCGGGAAGATAATTATAATTAGGTGCTCTCAAAAAGCCAAATCCGTCAGGCAATATCTCAAGTGTTCCTTCCCCAAAAATTAAACCGTTCTTTTCAATCTGGGCCTGCAAAAGGGCAAAAATGAGATCCTGCTTTCGCATTCCGGCAGCACCATCAATATTCAGTTTTTTTGCCATTTCTGTCAGCTCGTTTATCTTTTTGTCTTTTAATTCAACTATGTGCATTAAATATACTCCGTTACTTAGGAACGTGAACGCAAAATCCATGCGCCTGCTTGTGGAAGTTAATTCGTCCACGTTCCCATGTTTTAAATTTAGTGATTTTTTACTTGATATGCATCAGAATTGCGGCACATTTCTTTGCAAAAAAAAATCGTTCGACTCAGGTAATTGTTATCCTAATACCCCTATGCCCTA
>DAOURZ010000308.1 GCA_030627475.1 Deltaproteobacteria bacterium
AATCAATGCTGCAAAAAATCTTTTTCAATTCGGATGAACCTGTCTTCGGCAGAACCATCCGACCTACTCATTTAATTCAAACAATTGACGAAAATCAATAAGTTTGTTCTATTTTGGTTACACTCAAATGCTTCAGTCGTTGCATGATTTATTAAAAACAACTGTAAACCGTGAACCGATAACCGTAAACTATCTAATAAGGATATCGTTATTATGACGATTGCAAAAAAAATTGAGAAAGCGCTATCCAAATCTTCATGGATACGCAAAATGTTTGAAGAAGGTGCGTGTCTTAAGGCAGAACATGGCCCCGATAATGTATATGACTTCAGCCTTGGCAATCCAAACCTTAAGCCTCCGGAAAGTTTCAGGAATAGCCTGATAGATATCGCCAACTCTTCTGTTAATGGGAATCACGCATATATGCCCAATGTTGGTTTTCCTTATGTTCGCAAATTAGTAGCCGCCTTTGTTTCAAAGGAACAGCGAGCAGATATTTCTGAAAATGAGATAATAATGACTTGCGGTGCAGCAGGAGCTCTTAATGTTATTTTTAAAACAATATTAGATCCCGGCGACGAAATTATTACTCCCTCTCCTTATTTTGTTGAATACAACTTTTATGCTGATAACCATGGCGGAATATTAAAAACAGTGCCGACACAGCCTGATTTCAGCCTGGACATAACTGCAATTTCATCAGCCATTAATCATAAAACAAAAGCAGTACTCATAAATTCTCCTAACAATCCGACCGGCCGGATATACAGCGAAGAAAGCCTGATTGAACTCGGGGCTATATTAAATGAAAAAGGAAAAAAATCAGGCAGAACTATTTATCTTGTTTCCGATGAGCCATACCGCAAAATCGTTTATGATGGGGTCAAGGTTCCAGGTATATTCAACTGCTATAGAAACAGCATAATTGCCACTTCGTATTCCAAAGATATTTCCATACCAGGCGAGCGTATAGGATATATTGCAGTTAATCCTGAAGCTGTTTTCAGAGAAAACCTTATGAATGGAATGGCTTTATCTAATAGAATTCTTGGGTTTGTTAACGCTCCGGCTCTTATGCAGCGCATAATAGCTTCGATACAGGGAGCAAGTGTTGATATATCTGAATATCAAAGAAAAAGAGATATTTTATGCAATAATCTTGAGAAATGCGGGTACGAATTTGTCAGGCCATCCGGTGCTTTTTATCTATTTCCGAAATCTCCTGTTCCTGACGATGTAAAATTTGTAAACGCCCTGAAGGATGAATTGATTCTTGTAGTGCCGGGAAGTGGTTTCGGTGGGCATGGTCATTTCAGAATAGCTTTTTGTGTGGATGATGATACTATCAAAAACTCTATCCCAGGGTTTAAAAGGGCAATGGAAAAATTTAGATCGGAAAGCTGAAATATCACTATTTGACGAGGTCTGAAGGAAATATAATTATGGGTATAGTAAAAGATAATATAAAAGATCTGAAAAAACGTGAAGCAAAGATTCTTGAAATGGGCGGTAAAAGAATGATCGCAAAACAGCGCGAAAAAGGAAAACTGACCGCCCGTGAACGATTAAATCTTTTATTTGATACAGGGACATTTCGGGAAATTGATATGTTTGTTAAACACCGGTGCGTAAATTTCGGCATGGAAAAAACCGAAATTCCATCAGATGGTGTTATAACCGGGCACGGCCTCGTTGAAGGCAGGCATGTGTTCGCATTTTCCCAGGATTTTACATCCAGAGCCGGCACTCTTGGCGAAATGCACGCAAAAAAAATCTGCAAGGTAATGGATCTTGCATTAAAGGCCGGACTGCCTTTTGTCGGCATAAATGATTCCGGTGGAGCAAGAATACAGGAAGGAATTGATGCGCTTTCCGGTTTTGGAGAGATCTTTTTCCGCAACTCTGCCTGCTCCGGAGTTATTCCTCAAATCTCGGCAATAATGGGACCGACCGCAGGTGGAGCAGTCTATTCACCAGCCATGACAGACTGGATATTTATGGTTAAAAAAAGCAGCTATATGTTTATTACCGGGCCCGAGGTTATCAAGACCGTAACAGGGGAACAAATTTCCTTTGAAGACCTTGGAGGAGCCATGACACACAATGAAAAAAGCGGTGTGGCTCACTTTGCCTGTGAAAGCGATGAAGACGCTATAACCCGGATAAAACGTCTCCTGTCATATCTGCCTTCAAACAATATGGAAGATCCGCCCGATATTGCTCCTGAAGATGATCCAAAACGTACAGATCCGGAGCTTGACACAATCATTCCGGATAATCCAAACCAGTCTTATGATATGAAGGCCGTGATACGTTCAATTGTTGACAAGGGAGATTTTTTTGAGCCTCATGAGTTCTTTGCTCCCAATATAATTGTATGTTTTGCCAGACTTAATGGAAAAAGTATAGGCATCATTGCAAATCAGCCCATGGCTCTTGCCGGCTGCCTGGATATTAATGCCTCTGACAAAGCAACTCGTTTTATACGATTCTGCGATTCTTTTAATATCCCTATTCTTACAATAGCTGATGTGCCGGGCTATATGCCCGGTAGCCAGCAG
>DAOURZ010000303.1 GCA_030627475.1 Deltaproteobacteria bacterium
ATTGAATCTGGAAAACTTGATTGCTGTGATTCAGTAGGAATAAAAGTTCATCCGCAAAATATTTCCAAAATGAGGGGCTTGAAAAACGGAAATATCGAAATTCTTAAAACAAGATTTCACATTAACTCAATTAAAATTATACCGGATTTTTCTGTCAAGAAAGATAAAGTTGATGTAATCTCCCACTAATTTGCTGTAACCGCACCGGACCCAAAATAACACAATCGCACGGCGGATGAACGAACTTTCAGGCAAGAGCATTGCTGATTTACAAATAGGCCATTCCGAATTTTTTCTTGAAGAACACATGATATCCCCCGGAACTACCACAGCGCAAATATCGTTTTATAAACCATAAACAAAAATATCGTCCAAACCAGAACGAATATCATTGGTTTTATAAGCAATTTGTAGGTTCCGGCCAGGTCGGCATGAAAATAGTCTTTGCTCACAAGGAGACACAAATGAACAGGACTCATCATCATTCCCATGTAACCAAAACCATAAGCAAGAGTAGAGTAGGCAAGTATTTCAGCACCCTGAACCTGTCCATGAAGGAGAATAATAATAAGAGGATAGGAACTGCCGACAAAACCCAAAGCGATTCCCATAACAAGTCCGGAGATAAATGGTAGAGCAGCCACCACAAAAACCGTGGGTATATGATAACGGATCAGTTCCTCCTGTATTTCGCCAATCATGTGAGTTTCTGTCAAAACACCTTTAAACGCCATGATTCCCAATATAGTCAAGGCCATGTTGAGTGTAAATCGGTGGAATAATGCCTTCTTTATAAGCAATGCCGGTAGATTATTTGTTTTTATTACCCAGCCTTGAGCCAGAATAAGACCTATCAGAAAATTAAGATATTTGGGCCAGGCAAACGGAAGGTTTATATAGTCTATTATAAAGTTAAGGCCGAACATGGTGAAGATGACCAATCCAAAAGGGATGATTTCATAAACAAATTTTTTGACATCTTTCAGGGACGGGGTTGTGTTTGATCTTTTTGTTGGACAAGCCGACAAAAGAAAGAGATTCCCGCTAACCAGGACACCGAGACATAAAGGAAATTGTGCCGCAATAAGCTGCCAGGGTTCCACGTTTAAAAGGCTTATTGCCAGAATCATTCCGGGATATAATGGCCACCAGTACTCCCAAATATGTCTGAACCAGTAGTTTATTGCTGTTTTAAGTTCAGCCGACAGCCCACTTCCTGCGGTGCTTGATTGCACCATAGGCGCTGAAAAAAGAGCTCCTCCAGGCATTGGAAGAAGCCCGATTATAGCGGGCAAACAGGCTAAAGTAAAACGATTGCCAAAAGATATTGCTTTGAATGTATCGACGATACGTTCCATCTGCCGACCTTCTTTAAGGAGATAGCTTAAAACGATAATTTCCACTATAATTACGGCCAACCACAGGCTTTCACCGGACAGCGAGTTGATAAAAACAAGACGGACAGTTTCAACAGGCCCTTGCCCCATCCAGAGTCCCACCACAGCAGCAGTAAAAAAAAGGCAGATATAAAGAGATATTTTGTATTTGCTGAGAACAAGAATAAAAACAAAAACAGCTATAATTTTGACAAGCGCTGGAAGTTCGAGAAGCATATTAATTCGTCCACGTTCCTAAATAAAACAATATTGCAACAAGCTCTTTCAAAAAGATTTTTTAAACAGGATTCAAACATCAAAAAAATTCGTGATTTTCGAAACAGCGAATCGCCGGAAAGCAGATAATGCTGCATTTTGGAACAGTTTTTTGTTTTGATGCAGATTTTTCTACTTACTTTTTCAGATATTTTCATATGACCGTGAAAAAGTAAGCTATTAAAAGAAAAAAGACCGAAAAGAGCAAGAAAAAATATCTTGTCACGGTTTAACTTTTTGTTTAGAAAAGTAAAAGAAAGCATGATTATGAAAATCGGGTTTAAAACACCTTAATTTTAAATTAATTATAATAGCCTTTAAATAGGTTTTAAAATATAAAACTAAGATTTAATAGATCAAAAAAGGTATATTATAATGGATTTTTATGCAATGACTGATACTGGCATCGGAAAAGAAATTGGCCATCGTATCAAAAGGCTTCGGCTTCGTAAAAACATGACGCAGGTGGAATTATCCAAAACCACAAAGCTTTCGCTGAATGCAATCAAAGCACTGGAAGGTGGAAAAGGGAAATTGTCAAGCATTATAGGAATATTACGAGAGCTTAACTCGCTGGATAATTTAAATAATTTTATTCCGGATGTTAAAATCAGCCCGTTGCAGCAGGCTCAAATGGGTAAGCAGAGAGAAAGAGCTTCAGGAAAACGGATTAAATCAATAAAGGAAAATCAAAGCGATTGGTAAAAAAAGTCGATACAGCAGTTATCAAACTATGGGGAGACACAGTAGGTGCTGTAACATGGCTGGAAGAGAACGGGCATGGCATTTTTGAATATGACCCCTCTTTTTTAAAAAAAGGCCTGGATATTGCTCCGTTGCATATGGGGCTGAAAGAGGCCTTGAGGGGAGATGGTATTTTTAGCTTTCCGGGTTTGAATCGTGAAACTTTTATGGGGTTGCCGGGATTGCTTGCCGATGTTCTTCCAGATA
>DAOURZ010000252.1 GCA_030627475.1 Deltaproteobacteria bacterium
AGGATACTGAACGTGATTTTACATGGAAACCCAGAAATTACGAAGAGAAATTCTACGGTCCTACCCTTTTGCGTGATGCCATTGCAAAATCCCGTAATGTAGTAACTATCAAAATTTTAAAAGACATTGGTATTGATTACATAATAGATTACGCCAGAAAACTTGGTATTACTTCAAATCTGAGCAGAGATCTTTCAATAGCTCTGGGGTCTTCAGGCATGTCTTTGTTAGAGATTGTAAGAGCTTATTCTGTTTTCGCCAATCTCGGTTCCTTCATCGAACCTGTTTTTATAACCAAAATAATTGACAGGGACGGAAATGTGCTTGAAGAAACTACTGTCAAAAGAAAAAAAGTGATAGATCAGAGTACAGCCTATATAATAACCAGTTTGCTTGAAGGAGTGGTAAAATATGGAACAGGTCGAAGTGTGCGGGAATTAAACAGACCTGTTGCCGGTAAAACCGGCACAACGAACAATTTACATGATGCCTGGTTTGTGGGCTATACTCCCCGTTATATTACCGGAACATGGGTAGGCTTTGATGAGGAAATATCTCTTGGTGAGGGTGAAACAGGTTCCAAAGCCGCAAGTCCTATCTGGCTTGGTTTCATGAAGTATGTGCTTGACGATAAACCTGTAAGAGTTTTCCATATACCGGAAGGAGTGGTTTTTTCTAAAATTGATGCGGAAACCGGACTTTTGCCTATTCCTGAATCCAGGAAAAGAGTATTTGAATGCTTCAAGGAAGGAACTGTCCCGACAGAGTATACAAAAAAGTCCGATTTAATCACTGAACCGGAAAACTTTTTTAAATCCGACATGTAATTAGATATGGGAAAATGTATAAATCATCCTGATCGCGAAACGGAAATTATATGTTTAAAGCATAGTGTATATTTGTGCGAGGAATGTTTTGTATGCCGTGATCCTGAAGTATACTGTAAATTCCGATCATCATGCCAGATATGGTTTGTTGCTCAATTCTCTGATGAAAAATGGGGCGCTGGCGAAACATGAAAATCAATCCACATGAAGCCAGCTTTTGGGACTAAGGAACAGGGAAGGGATATTATGAGTTATTTTTTTACGAATCCTTAGGAAGAATTCTGTTTTTGATCTGATCAAGTGACTCTTTAACAGTATACAGTACTGTAAATTTTTCTTCCAATGTTTTGACCAGTTGAGCTAATTTATCATGTTCCATGTGTTTAATGCGAAAATAAACATTTCTATATCCTTCATCTGCGAGGTCATAGCTCGTTAAAATACTGACCATACGACCTCCAAAGCTTCGAATTACATCACCCACCTCTTTAACCGAGCCCGGTTTATCTTCGAGGCAAAGAGCAAATTGAACATTACCTTTGTAAACTCCTGAAATATGTATCAGCGCTTTGAATATATCTGTCTGGGTAATGACTCCTATCAGATTATGCTGATCATTTACTACCGGGAGTCCTGAAATTTTGTTTTCGAGCATCAAAATGGCTGCGAATTCTACGGTTTCATCCGGTTTAACATAGATAACATCCTTTGACATTGATTCTTTGACTTTAACCTCAGATAAAAGATAATTTATTTCATATATATCTAAAGTGGTTGCCGTTGATGGACGGGCTTCTTTTAAATCAGTATCAGTAACAATCCCTACTAATTTCTCTTTTCGGACCACAGGAAGACGACGAATATTATTTTCTTTCATGAGAACATAAGCTTTCATCATAGAAGCTTCTTCGTCAACTGAAATTACCTGACTTGCTATCCATCCTTGAACTAGCATAGTGTTTCCTCCGTCTTTAACTTGAATCCTAAAACTTTTACAAATTTAAGGACTCATAAAGCTCCATAAAACTGCTGCGGCAATTGCCGAGCCTATAACACCGGATATATTAGGTGCCATAGCGTGCATAAGAAGAAAATTTGTCGGGTCCTCTTTTTGCCCAACCATCTGAACAACCCGTGCGGAATTAGGAACAGCGGATACTCCTGCAGCGCCTATAAGTGGGTTGATTTTTTTTCGTAAAAAAAGATTCATAATCTTTGCGAATATAACTCCTGCGGCTGTTGCAATAGCAAAGGAAAATGCGCCCAACGCAAAAATGCCAATAGATTGACGAGTCAAAAATACATCGGCCTGTGTGCTGGCGCCCACAGTTACACCAAGCAATATAGTAACAATATCAATTAAAGAGGTTCGAGCAGTTTTGGCAAGACGTTCTACAACAACACATTCCTTCAGGAGGTTTCCAAAAAACAGCATTCCAAGCAATGGCAATGCAGCCGGCGCCAAAAAACAGCAAAGCAAAAATCCGACGATAGGGAAAATTATTTTTTCTCTTTTTGATACTTCTCGTGGCTCCTCCATCCTGATAAGCCGTTCTTCACGCGTAGTAAGAAGTCTCATGATAGGAGGCTGAATTACCGGTACTAGGGCCATATAGGAATACGCCGCTACGGCTATCGGCCCTATCAGTCTTGGAGCAAGCATGGCGGTAAGAAAAATCGCAGTAGGCCCATCGGCACCTCCAATAATACCAATAGATGCAGCTTCATTGGGGGGAAATCCGATTGCAAGCGCTCCCAAAAAAGTAATAAAAATACCTATCTGGGCAGCGGCCCCGAGAAGCATTAATATGGGTCGCGCAAGCATTGTGGAAAAATCGGTTAATGCACCAATACCTAAAAAAATCAGCGGTGGATAAATATCATGTGTTACACCATAATATACATAGTTTAAAAAACTTCCGCTTTCATAGATTCCAAGACCAAAATTTTTGAATACCGGGATATTGCCGATCAATATGCCAAAGCCTATAGGTACAAGCAAGAGGGGCTCATATTGTTTTGCCACACCAAGATAAATAATTATTATACCAACAATAAGCATTATTATATGACGGTAGTTGACTAATGCAAAGCCGGTATTGGATAAAAATTCTATTAACAGATTTTCCATTGATTAAGAACTATTCCTTTTCTCTTCTACCTGTTTGTTCCATACATAATAACCGTTTTCAGCCGGTATAATTAATTCGCACTTAATGAATTCATTAATAGTTGAATGTGGACGGGAAAGTCCGCATTTTTTTGAAAAATCAAGAAGTTTTGGAAGCGGAAAGGGTTCGCCGAGCAATTCAATCAAAAGCTTGAACTGACGCGAAGCCCTTCGAACATCTTGAGGTACGGTCTCAAGTACGGTAAGCCCTGAAAC
>DAOURZ010000181.1 GCA_030627475.1 Deltaproteobacteria bacterium
AATTATTTCGTCCACGTTCCTTAATTTACAAGAGGCTTATAATGGAAGATGCACAGGAAAAAAAGAAGATCAAAATTTTTGTTGATAACAACAATCTGGCCACTGTGATTTGCCATAGTTGTGGCCACGCGAAACAATTTGATGTGACGAAATTTATAAATCTCAACAAAACATTGAGGTGCCGCTGTAAATGTGGGAAGTCATTTTTTTGCACATTAGAGTTTAGACAATATTTTCGAAAAAAAACAAAACTGAGTGGACATGTTACCTTTTTGCAAGACCATCTCCAGTATAAAATTATTGTTAACAACGTTTCACAGGATGGTATTAACTTTTCAACGCTGACGGCCTGTGATATTAAAATTGGCGATATGCTGGAAGTGATTTTCACGCTTGATGATGCGAAGAAAACAGTCATTAGCAAACGAATTGAAGTTAAATCTGCTAATGATCGGCTTATTGGCTGTTGTTTTACAGATACACAGTTATATGATAAAGACTTGGGATTTTATCTTCGGTGATTATGGTAGTTGTTAATATGCCTAATAGATATTTTGATTTAAATACATATTACAGGAGTATATTCGGGTGCAGAGTCCAGAAAATCAGCATTGACGCAGGGCTTACATGTCCGAACAGGGATGGTACGATTTCAACCGGCGGATGTATATACTGTAATTCAAAAGGATCAGGCACAGGCGCTTGCGCAAAAGGACTTACAATAAAAGACCAGTTAGTTAAAAGTAAAAAAGCGCTTTTTAAACGGTATAAGGCAAAAAAGTTTATTGCTTATTTTCAGTCTTTTTCTAACACCTATGCCCCTGTTGGCAAGCTGAAAAGCCTCTATGATGAAGCTCTTGCAGTGGATGATATTGTCGGACTGTCAATCGGCACAAGACCCGACTGTGTGAACAAACCTGTTCTGGAACTCTTGCAGAGCTATGAAAAAAAATATCTGATCTGGATAGAATATGGTATCCAGTCTGTTCATGATGAAACACTTGCATTTATAAACAGAGGTCATAATTTTAAGTGTTTTAAAGATATCGTCGATCTTACCGGCAATACAGACATAAAAATTTGTGCCCATGTTATATTGGGGCTACCGAATGAAAATAAAAAGCAAATGCTTGAAACGGCAAGAACTATAGCGAGCATGGGAATAGATGGTATCAAACTGCACCTTCTTTATGTTGTTAAAGGAACCGGGCTTGAAAAACTTTATAATGCCGGAGATTATAAATGCCTTGAACAGCAGGAATATGTAAATCTTGTGTGTGATTTTTTAGAATTGATACCTGCAAATATGGTAATTCAGCGTCTTACAGGGGATCCACATTATAAAGAACTGGCGGCGCCCGCATGGTCACTTAATAAAATGGAAACACTTGCCCTTATAAAAGATACTCTGGAGAAAAGAGATTCATGGCAAGGGAAATTTAATACTGAAAAAATTATCCCTTTTTCTTTTCAAACGTTTTCATAAAGTCAGCCAAAGCCTCAACTGCCTCAATAGTTGCCGCATTATATATAGATGCCCTGCAACCTCCGACCGACCTATGGCCCTTAAGGCCAGCCATGCCATTCTCAAGTGCTTCCTGAATAAATAATTTTTCCATATCTTCGTTTGGAAGGCGGAAAGTTACATTCATAAGTGAACGGCTATCAGTCTCAGCCGTAGCTTTATAGAAAGAACCTGAATCAATAACAGTGTATAATAACTCAGCCTTTTTACGGTTTATTGCCTCCATGTTTTTAAGTCCGCCGATATCTTTTTCAAGCCATTTCATAACAAGCTGAATAGTATAAACAGCAAAACACGGAGGAGTATTATACATTGAATTTTTGGAAGAGTAAGTTGTATAGTTCAGCATTGAAGGCAGATCATCCTGTACCAGTTCCAGCATATCATCCCTGATTATCACCATGCAAACTCCTGCAGGCCCGATATTTTTTTGGGCTCCCGCATATATCATACCGAATTTGCTCATATCCAAAGGTCTGCTCATTATATCGGAAGACATATCAGCTATCAGCGGAACGTCGCCGGTATCAGGAAAGGATGTCCACTGGGTTCCCTTTATTGTGTTGTTTGATGTGATGTGGGCATAAACACTGTCTTTGTTGAACTGGATATTGCGTGGTATATATGAAAACTTTTTATCTTCAGAAGATGCCGTGATATTAACCTTTTTATCCAGAATTATAGCTTCCTTTATTGCCTTGGTTGACCATGTGCCTGTATTAACATAATCCGCTACAGTTCCTTTTTTAAGAAAATTCATGGGAATCATGCAAAACTGCATACTGGCTCCCCCCTGTATGAAAAGCACATGAAATTGTTCATCCAGTTTTAAGAGGCGCTCTATTCTTTCTATTGCGTCATTAATTATGTTATCAAACCATTTTGATCTGTGGCTGATTTCGGTAACAGACATCCCTGAACCGTCGTAATTTAAAAACGAATCCCTTATTTCCTCAAGAACGCTTATAGGAAGGACAGCAGGCCCTGCATTAAAATTGTAAATTCTGTTTTCCATAATGTTTTTCTCCGGTAAGTATTTATTTTAACGTCCATAAAGTTTCGAGTATTGACAAACAGTTGTCTTATATTTTAAGCTGATTTATATTGCAAATAAAATTCTATCAAATTTTATGAATTACTCGTGAGAGTATAACATGCTGAAATAATTAAATCCCAAATTATTCCCCTTTGAAGGGGGTAGGGGTCAGAAAGCTACATACTTTTTACAGAAAATCCAATTCTTATGAAAATTTATACTTACCCTTCTAAATCGGCTGAAAAAAGAATTGCATCTATTATAAATCGAGGGCTCAATTTTAAGGAAAAAGATTATCTTAAAGTCACGCAAATACTTGAAGATGTTAGAAAGAACGGTGACAATGCTCTTATTAAATACGCAAACCGGTTTGACTCCCCCTGCCTTTCAATAAAATCAATCAGAGTAACGTCCGACGAAATTGAAGCTGCTGCGAATAAAGTCGAAAAAACATTTATGCGGTCTTTAAACAGAGCAATAGCTCAGATTAACTCATTTCATCAACACCAGTTATGCAATTCATGGATAAATACAGACCGTCCAGGCGCTTTTCTTGGACAAATAGTAAACCCTGTTGATTCGGCAGGAGTTTATGTGCCCGGCGGAAAAGAAGGAAAAACTCCTCTTGTTTCTTCTGTTCTTATGGGTGCAATCCCGGCCGGAATAGCGGGTGTAAAACATATAGTTATGGCAACTCCGTCCACAAAAGACGGAACTGTAAATCCCCATCTTCTTGTTGCAGCAAAAAAAACAGGCATCAAGGAAATCTACAGGATTGGAAGCGCATGGGCAATTGCTGCATTAGCGTACGGAACCGAAACAATTCCAAAAACCAACGTTATAGTAGGACCAGGGAATATTTATGTTACTTTGGCCAAAAAAATTGTTTCAGGAACAGTCGGGATAGATATGATAGCAGGCCCAAGTGAAATACTGATAATCGCCGATAGCTCTGCGAACCCGGAATTTATAGCGGCTGATCTGCTTTCACAGGCAGAACATGATACAATGGCATCCGCTGTACTTGTAACAACTTCCGAAGATACAGCTAAAGCCGTTTATATAGCAGTAGAAAAGCAATTAAAATATCTAAACAGAAAAGATATCGCCGAAAAATCTCTTGACAGTTTCGGAGCAATTATAGTTATGCCTGATCTCACAGGCTGTATAGAACTTGCGAACAGAGTTGCCCCTGAGCACCTGGAGCTTCACATAGACAATCCATTTGAGTATATCGGAAAAATCAGAAATGCCGGAGCTATATTTATAGGGGATTACACGCCGGAGCCTGTCGGTGATTACATGGCAGGGCCAAACCATGTACTTCCTACCGCAGGAGCGGCCAGATTTGCTTCAGCGCTATCTGTAGATAACTTTGTAAAGAAAACAAGTCTGATCCATTATTCTAAAGAAGCCTTTCAACGAGAAGCAAAAGACATAATCCGTCTTGCTGAAATAGAAGGACTTGATGCACATATGAATTCCATAAAGATACGACTAAAAGTATAATAAGGAACGTGGACGAATTAACTTCCGCAAGTAGGC
>DAOURZ010000125.1 GCA_030627475.1 Deltaproteobacteria bacterium
AATGATCCGGCACAATTACCATATCAAGAAGAATAGGTTTCAGGAAACTCCACTTGATTCCAATTTTGTAAACTTCTTCCAGGTCCCTGATTGCATCCCAGCAATTATGGCATGCAGAAATAACAAGCTTTGCTCCGGTGTCCAGAATCTGATCACGTTTGACTTTCATGCCGATGTTTCTCTGTTCCCTATAGCGTCCAATGCCGTTCATTCCACCGCCGCCGCCGCAACAAAAATTGTGTTCACGGTCCGGGCTCATTGGACGGAAGTCCTCTGCTATGTAGGACATAATCTCTTGTGTAACTTCAGTCAAACCATTATTCCTAATATAATTGCACGGATCCTGAAGCGTGACAGGTTCTTTGATTTTTTTGGCTGGATCTAGCTTGAGCTTTCCTGCTTTCAGTGCCTCTAACACCCACTCAACGTAATGAAGTCCAGGGGCAGGTGGCTCGCCGTTTTTTCGTCCAGCCCAATAAGGCCCTTCAATAATACTTGCACGGTGCTGATGGCCGCATTCTGTGCCAACATATCTTTTTACTTTTAGCCGTTCCATTGCTTCATATACATTTTCTACCTGCTGCTTGCAACATGCCCAGTCACCGGCAAACATAGCCAAACTTGTTCCCTCCCAGCCTTTGCTGGGAACCGTCCAGTTTTCACCGGCCAGGTGGAACAAAATTGCAGCGTCGGCAAGATCCTGTGGATAATGTTTTGGTTCACGGGCATTTACTACATACATAATATCCGCTCCTACTTTATCAACAGGAATTTCAAGGCCGGGATAATATTCTTCGTTTTCTTCCGCCATCCATTCACAAGTATCAACATAGTCCTCTACGGAAACATCCATCTGCGCATTATATATCCAATGCATACCTGATCCGATTTTCATTTCATGCGGAACAAAACCCTGCGAAAAACAAAGGCCTCTCAAATAGCCGAACATGACCCCCATATCAATGCCATGAGGACAGTACATTCCGCAACGATTACAACAGGTGCATTTGCCCCATGCCGTATCCATACAATTTATCATGAATTTCGTGTCTACATCGCCCTTCTTTTTTACCAGTTCACCGAGTGTAGATTTTATTTTATAAGATGGTATCTGCTTTGGATCATTGTCATTTGCAAGATAAAAGAAACAAGAGTCGGCACACAAACTGCAATGAGCGCAAATTTCAAGCCAGGTACGAATGCGGGATTTACATGTAGCATCCAAGGTTTTCTTTAAGGCTGTTGTGTCAACGGGAAAGACTTCCATCTCCTTATAATACCTTACGCCCCTATCCGCCAATAAAAGATCAAGTTCCTCTTTGGTCTTCACAGGTTTTCTGGTGACAAGAGGTGGTGAATCCTGGTTTTTTGTTTCTTGTGCCATATTTTAATTCTCCATTAATAAAATTATTGTTAACATTTCGTTAAAGAATCACTGTTACCAAGAGATTCCTCTGCCTTTCGTGCCTCCTCTTTTTATTCCGTAGTCCATTCCGAGCTGGATTCTGGAACAAAAGGAAAGAACAAAATGCGAAAGTTTTGTAAAAGGAATTGCTATCAGCATAATCTCACCGCACAGGATATGTATAATTAACCAGAAGTTGTATCCCGCCCATTGATGATAGGCAATATAACCTGTAATAAAAGGAGCTAACGCAATAGCCAGAACAACATAATCCGCCGAAGTTGTTAAAATCTTTACATTGGGATCAGTCAGGCGACGAATTAAAAAGAAGATTCCGGCGGCAATTATTACTAAAGTCATATAATCTGCCACCTTATCGGGTATGATAATCCAGCTTATATTCCACGATTCTTCTATCAGCAATACATGAGCCATCAGAAAAATCGGAGCTATGACAAGGCATATATGAAAAAGATATGTTACACCCATAAAAATCGGATGCTTTGCGGTTGTGTGATTTAGTGGTAACAGCCAATGAAAAAGAGATCTTGCAGCTCCCTTAAGTCCCGCACCAAGCTTCTCAGAATAGGCTACTCTGTCAAGTCGCCAATCAAGACCTTTTACATACCAAACAATTCTGGAGATAATTCCGACAAAAAATATAGCAAATGAAATCAGGGCTAATGGCCCACTTACAAATTCATACATAGCTCCTCCCTCTTAATAAAAAACTAAATTATTTGTAACCATTTCCGGTTATTTTAATAAATCCTACTTATTAGATAGGAATACTTATCTGATAATGGAAAGCTGTGTCAAGCGAATTTTTCATTTAGCCATTACTCTGTGAGTGAATTTGGAGCTATCAATCAACCATAGGAGTTGCCGGAAAATTGTTGGCTAAGGAACGTCCATGTTCCTTACAGTAGGTAGAAACACAGTTGTATATTTTATTGTGTTTTTGTTTTGCGGGAATTATTTTTTAAAGAGAGGTTTTGTGCTATTTATTTTAAGCTGACGTTTAACTATATCGGCAAGTGTTAAGGAATCCAGCATATCGTTTATTGTATTTTGTATATCTTTCCATATTTCATAAGTAACACATTTTTTAGCTCGATCACACATCTCAGGATTATCAACACAATCTACCGGGAATATGGAGCCCTCTAAAGCATCAATAATATCACGCAGCCTAATCTGATCAGCATGTTTGCTGAGCGTATATCCTCCTCTTGCTCCACGAACACTCCTGATAAGACCTGCCAGTTTCAATGATGGAATTAATTGTTCCATGTATTTGACGGAAATATCCTGACGTTTGGCCAAACTTTTTACGGAAACAGGGCCTTTTCCATAATTTATGGCTATATCCAACATAGCCCGGGTACCATAGCGCGATTTAGTTGATAGCCTCATTTATTAGATTTACCTTCTTGTTCTTGTTTCTTTGTTTGAAAAAAAGCAATATCAGGTGTCTGTAAAATCAAAATAAGTTCGCAAATTTAATTATTGAGGTAGCCCGTATGACAAGGCGCATAGCTTTGAGTCGGATTTGTTCAATCTCAGATCTCAAAAGTTAATGAAATAGCGGGCTATTTCAATGTCTTTGGGATTTGTCCGGATTTGAGATTTGACAAAGATGGCCTGAAGCCATGATGCATAGCCGGGGAAGTTATTTCGTCCTAAGTTCCTAATATTCTTTGGGCATATTGTCCAGTTGTGCCAGTGTAAAGATAGGACCATCTTTGCATACATATTCTTTTCCGATATTACATCGACCGCATATCCCTATGCCGCATTTCATGCGCATTTCAAGTGACATTATTATATGATCATGAGTATATCCGAGTTTGTCAAGCACAGGCTGGGTAAATTTGATCATAATGGGAGGGCCGCAGATTAAAGCATATGTATCCGGATTCCCGGGCGGAGCTTTTTGTTCGGTGATAGTCGGTACAAATCCGATATTATATTTCCAGTCAGGGTCATCTGTTCCGTCCACAGTAATATGCATATTTATATCGTCGCGGGTTTCCCACTCTGCAAGTTCATCTCTGTAGAGAAGCATTCCTGGCGATCTGGAACCGTATATAACATGAATTTCATTAAAATTCTTGCGATTTAAAGGATCCAGCATATAGACTATGGATGAACGGAGAGTCGTAAAGGCAAAACCGCCGCCGATGATTACTATGTTTTTCCCTTTTAGTTTATCCCATAGATGTCGGCCAAGTGGTCCGCGGACACCTATAATATCGCCTGGTTTCATTGAATGGAGAAAGGTTGTAACCAGACCAACCTTGTTGACAGTAAATTTCAGATATCCTTTTTCAGTTGGAGATGATGCAATCCCAATTGGTATTTCACCTTTTCCCGCCACAGAAAGTTCGGCGAACTGACCCGGCATGTAAAAAGAAAATTTTTCTTCATCATCAGGGTTTAAAAAAACCAGTTTGAATGTTTTGAGATTTTTATCTTCGGTTTCAGTTATTATTTCATCAATGCGAACCGGATAAGGCAGGTACGGATTTTGCAAAATATTCCTCCATGTGAGCGATTGGCATTACAAATCAACAATTATCATGGTTGTTCATTATATTGCATACATTGCGAATGTCGATATTAGCAGGACATAATCGAATGCAGCGCCCGCATCCTGAACATTGTATTCCTGCATCGTATTTATCTACGTAATATTTAAGTTTGTGCATAAAACGCTGACGAACTCTTTGCACCTTGGTGTTTCTCGGATTGTATCCAGTGCCGTGAAGTGTAAATAAAGGAAACATACAGCTATCCCAGTTGCGCATACGTAAACCCGAATTCTTGCTGACTTCATCCTGTATATCGAAACACCAGCATGTCGGGCAGCTATAGGTACATGTTCCGCAGTTTATGCATGCAAAAGCTATGTCGTCCCAAAAGGGCGCATCATATAGCTTGCCGGTTGATTTGTTTTTAAGTTGATCAGTTGAAACAAAAGAAGCTATTTTTTCTTCTGCCTTTATTTTCATGCCTTTGATTATTTTTTCCGCAGCGGTTGAGTCTGTCCCGGTTTTCCATCCCGCAGCTTTTATAAAGTTTTCACCTTTTGAAGTTAAAATTTTTGCAATAAAGTTTTCACCTTCATCAACAAGGAGCAGATCAAGTCCCTCTTCGTAAAAAGGCCCGCAGCCGGCACTTGTACAAAAGCATGTACTATGAGGATTGCTGCACGCAAGCCCTATAAATATTGTTGATTCATAGGCTCGCATCCAGTAAGTATCTTTATATTCAGGTGTGTCAAAGTTGCGTTTAACAATCAGAAAGGATGCCGCATCACATGGCCGTATTCCTATTAAGGCTTGCGGCGAATACTCTTTATTTATTTCTTTTAATATATGATGCTGTTCTTTGCTTTCATCTAACGAATATTCAAACATTGTTTCAGACTGTGGAAAAACAATGGATTTTGGCGAAAGGCGTGTGTTGAGATAATTAAAATCAGGGAGTTCGCCCTTAGAAAGCTCTTTAAAAACATGATGATGATTATTCCTTACAGGGCCGAATAATTTATAATTTCCATATAAATTTTCAAGTCCCTTTGTCCAACTTTTTTTGTCGATATTTATGTACTTCATAGGCTTTGCCTTAACAATTCAGGTAGTTTAAAGAAACGCTGTATTTTTTCATTATTTTGAATAAGTCTTGCTAAAAGCAATAAGAATTCTTTACTATCTCCAGGCAATATTTTTGTTTGTATTTTTTTCATTTA
>DAOURZ010000469.1 GCA_030627475.1 Deltaproteobacteria bacterium
AAACTGGATATTCCAAGGGCAATGGTTTATATTGAATGTTTGATTATGGAGGTAAATGTAAATAAGGGATTTCAAATCGGAGCGGAGTGGGTCGGCGGCGGCAAAACAGATTATGATAATAAAGAAGGATATTTGGGGGGAGGATTTAGCGGCGGAAAAGGTGACAACTCTTATTCCAATATAACCAGCATCGGCATCGGCAACGGCAGATTCCCTGCCGGATTTTCTCTCGGTATCTTTGGCGAGGCGGTTACGATTGGAGAATTCACCTTTCCTGGGCTTGGAGCAATCATAGATGCCTATAAAGAGGACAAAGACGTTCACATACTTTCAACACCACAGATTCTAACCACAGATAATGAGGAAGCAAGCATCTATGTTGGAAAGAATGTACCTTATCAAACTAAATCGGCTGCCGAGGGTGCGACTGATACATACAGTTCTTATGAATACAAGGATGTCGGAATAACTCTGAAGATTACGCCTCAAATCAGCAAAGACAGGCTGGTCCGTCTCAATATTGCCCAGGAAGTAACCAAGCTGGAGTCAGAAATCGGAAATGTTCTTCCAACCACGTTAAAGCGCTCTATTAATACGACAGTTATTGTCAAAGATAAAAATACCGTTGTTATAGGCGGACTTATCGACGACACCTTGTCAAATACAGAATACATGGTTCCATGCCTTGGAAATATACCTGTGCTTGGATGGGCTTTCAAATCAATGTCAAAATCAAATGAAAAGACCAATCTTTTTGTTTTTCTCACACCACACGTTATAAAAAATTCTGTGGAAGCAGATACGGTTTATAAAAAGAAGAAAGACCAGATCGACAAGATAAAAGAAGGCAGCATCAAGATGTATGAAGGAAAGAAAAAACAAACAAAGGACGTAAAACTTTCTGATCTTGGATATCGCTGCTTACAGAACAAAAAATATGACAAGGCTGGAGAATATTTTGAAAGGGCTCTTGAAATAAATCCTGATAATCCCTATGCCCTCCTTAATATGGGAGTGGTGTACGAAGTGAAAGGGGACAAGGACAAAGCCATAAAGATATATAAAAAGCTCCTTGCCATTAACCCTGATGTTAGAGCCGGTGTTTCTACCGATCCCGAGAAAAAGGGATGCAAGCTCGTTGATATAGCAAAGGATAATCTTGAAAAACTGCTGAAAAAATGAAAGTAGCCAGGCATTTGCAATATGATAAAACATCTTTCAGATATACTTAAAGATAACTTCGGCATTTCAGAAGAAGATCTAAACGAAGTTCAAAAGATAAAAAAAGAAAAAGGAGACGATTTTGCAGAAATACTTATCCGGAAAAATTTAATTTCCGAGACACAATTTCTTGAAGCATTAAGCATTCAGTACGACATTCCTTTTCAGCCCGAGCTTCCGCTTGACAATTTCAAATCCGACTTCACCAGGCTTGTTCCGATTCAATTTCTAAAAAAATATATCATGGTTCCGCTGGAAAAAAGCAACCATATCCCTGACTCTGAAAACAAGCTTGATCAGCAGGACAATCCGGACACAAAAGAAAATTTTCATACCCCTGACTGCATAATCGCTATAAAT
>DAOURZ010000325.1 GCA_030627475.1 Deltaproteobacteria bacterium
AGTCCGGCTTTAAGGAGTATTTCCCCGGCTTTTTTTATATAAGGAGCAATTTCCTTGCCTGCTTTGTTATTCCAAAGTTTTTCAAGATCCTTGGTTTCTTCAAGCACCTGCATGGGAACAAAACGGCTTAAGTGCCTCATGGTGTGAAAAACGGTTATCCGGCAATCGGTTCCGGAAAGCATGAAACCAACGTGATCAACAGCCCTTAGAGCGTTTTCGGAGTTATCGACGCAGACCAGCACATTTTTTGAATCAATACAACCGTCTAATATCCATACCGGATTATTTCTGCGGTATTCAACCAGTCTGGTGGAAACCTTACCCATAAATAAACTTTTTATTTCAGCATTTCCCCGCCTGGTCACAAGTATAGTATCTACCTGTTTAATTGACGCCAGATTGCAGATATCCTGAGTAACGGTAATTCCTCTTTTCTGACAGCATATTTTAATTTTTTCTTCATTAAAACCTTTGCTTAAAAGTATGCTTTTGGCTTTTGACAAAATTTGTTCAGCCATATCCTTGTGCTTTATTTCTACAGCATTCAACCTGGTTCGGGTTTTCTTGTCTATTGTTTTTTTGTCTGTTAATATCGGCGGCAAAGAGGGAAGAATGTGAATGAGGGTTACTTCAAGGTTATGATCTGGCCCGTAGATGAGATTAATATACTCCAGGGATCTCAAAGAATTTTTGGAGCCATCAAGTGGAATGACAATACTTTTGGTCAAATCCTCCATAATTTTTTCCTTTGAGCAAAATCAGGAACGGGGATGAAATAACTTCCCCGTTCCTTAAATTTTAGTGATCACAAAGATTATCACCTGTCACGAGAGCATTCTTTAAATAGCTGTTAATAAGCTCTTCAGGTTCAAGAGGCGGAGCTCCTGTAATTACTTTTATATTTTGTTCATTAAAAAGAACCTGTGCTTTATTTCCCATTCCACCTGCTATTATTACATTAACATTTTGTTCATGCAGCCATTTGGGAAGTACACCCGGTTCGTGAGGTGGTGGTACCAGAATTTCTTTTTTCCCGATTATATTGTCTTCCACATCTATAAGAGCGAATTCTTTACAATGACCGAAATGGGCAGTCAGTTTGCCATCAGCTAAAGGTATAGCAAATTTCATTTTATCAGGTCTCCTGTTTTTTGTTTCTTGTTTTATTTCAGATATTATATCAGTAATACTTAAAAATGCCGTGGTTACCTGGGAATCTTTATATTTTTCCTGAAAAGAACTGCCGGAGTCACCACAAGCAACAACGTTCTGATCAAACGGAATCTTTCCCAGAAATTTTATTTTCGCCTTCTTTGCGGTATCTTCTCCACCACCGGATCCAAACAGTTTGAGTTTTTCGCCGCAGTGGGGGCATGTAAAACCACTCATGTTTTCAATAAGTCCCAAAATGTTCATACTTAGTGTGTTGCAGAAACTGATAGATTTCCTTACATCGGCAAGAGAAACCTCCTGTGGTGTGGTAACTATTATTGCCTTTGCATCCGGAATCATTTGTGCAACTGTCAGCGGCTCATCACCAGTCCCGGGAGGGGAGTCAATAATTAAATAATCAAGCACGCCCCATTCTACGTTTCCAATGAACTGCCTGATTGTAGAATGCTTGATCGGGCCTCTCCAAATTATTGCATCATCTTTATCTGCTGTAAACGATTCGATTGAAACTGCCTTCAGGTTTTCAGAATAACTCAACGGATTCAGCTTTTGATTTTTATTCATTTTTATCATGTCCTTAATTCCAAGCATCCTGGGAATATCAGGCCCATGTAAATCAACATCCATAAGTCCTACTTTAAAACCTTTGTTCGCCAGGGCTATGGCAAGGTTAACCGAAACACTTGTTTTGCCGACACCACCTTTTCCACTCATAACTATAAGTTTGTTTTTAATTTTATTTAATGAGTCTTTAATAGAGTCATCTAATGGATCCTGTGGGTTCTGTGGGTTCTGTGGGTTCTGTGGGTTCTGTGGGTTCTGTGGGTTTTTGGGGCTATCTATACTGCAACCGGTCTTTTGACATCCTTCCATTCTTATATATCTCCTAAATTACAATTTACTGTTCACGATTTACGCTCCTGAGGCACATTATTTTTTTATGCCCAGTGTCCTTCTACATTAGGCTCATCGGCAGTTCCGAATTCGCCTTTTTTGTACATAGAAATTGCATCAATGACTCTTCCTTTCGCATTGGTAATAATCTTGACACCTGCATTTTGCAGTACATCAAAGGCTTTAGGCCCGCAATTGCCGGTAATCAGAAAATCAACATTGTTTTCAGCAATTGTTTGTCCGGCCTGTATCCCGGCTCCCTGAGGAAGATTGAGATTTTGAGCGTTTTCTACAACTTTATAATCCATGGTTTCAGGATTAACAATAATAAAATAAGCCGCTCTTCCAAAACGAGGGTCAATATTTGATTCCAAATC
>DAOURZ010000340.1 GCA_030627475.1 Deltaproteobacteria bacterium
CTTTTGTGCTTTTAGATTGAACAAACCTGACCTAAATCTGTGCGCCTACTTGCGGAAGTTAATTCGTCCACGTTCCTTAATACCTAATTTGTTGCAGAAGTTAAAAGGAGATAGATGGTTTCTAATACAAAATATATATTTGTTACAGGTGGAGTAGTTTCATCTCTTGGGAAGGGGCTTGCTTCTGCTGCCATTGGAGCACTACTCGAAAGTCGCGGGCTTACTATAACTATCCAGAAGCTTGACCCGTATATTAATGTTGACCCCGGGACCATGAATCCATTTCAGCACGGAGAAGTTTTTGTTACGGATGATGGCGCGGAGACAGATCTGGATCTCGGACATTACGAGCGTTTTACCAACGCCAAATTGGGCAGGGATAACAATTTTACCACTGGAAGGATATACTACTCCGTCATCACCAAGGAGCGTCAGGGAAAATATCTCGGAGGTACTGTTCAGGTTATCCCGCACATTACGGACGAGATTAAAAAAAGTATAAAGCTTGTAGCAAATAATGTGGATATAGTTATAGTGGAGATAGGCGGAACAATCGGCGACATTGAAAGCTTGCCCTTTCTTGAAGCTATTCGGCAATTCAAAGCTGATGTGGGAAAAGAAAATGTGCTGTATATTCATTTAACACTTGTTCCTTATATTGCAACAGCAGGAGAAGTAAAAACAAAGCCGACACAGCACAGCGTAAAGGAACTGAGAAGTATCGGTATTCAGCCGGATATTCTCCTGTGTCGTACGGACAGGTATCTGGATAATGATATAAAGGCCAAAATAGCTTTATTTTGTAATGTTAGTGTGGATGCAGTAATAACTGCCAAAGATGTGAATTGTATTTACGAGGTTCCACTTATATTTTACAATCAGGGCCTTGACGACAAGATCGTTGAGCTTCTTAACATTTGGACAAGGGCCCCCCGGCTTGATGCATGGAAGCAGATTGTCAACAGACTGAATAACCCTGAATTTTCCGTTACAATAGCTATAGTTGGAAAATACACAGATTTGACTGAATCATACAAAAGTTTAAATGAGGCGCTTTGCCATGGCGGTATTCCAAATAATTGTCGCGTTAATCTTGAATATATAGATTCTGAAACAATAAACGAAAATAATACCCGGGAAATTCTTGCTGATGTCGATGGCATACTTGTACCGGGCGGATTTGGTTCCCGCGGTATTGAAGGGAAGATTTCCGCAACAAAGTATGCAAGGGAAAATAAAATTCCTTTTTTAGGCATATGTCTTGGAATGCAGATTGCTGTAATTGAATTTGCCCGCAATGTAGCAGACATGGATGGAGCTGATAGCTCGGAATTTGATAAGAAAACTCCCTATCCTGTTATTTATTTAATGTTACAATGGTATGATGAAAAGACTAAAACAATTCAAAAACGTGATATAAACTCTGACAAGGGTGGCTCCATGCGACTGGGGGCTTATTCCTGTAATATTAAAAAAGATACTTTTTCTTTTAAGGCATACGGAAAATCCGATATTTCCGAAAGACATCGACACAGGTATGAATTCAACAACCGGTTTAAAGAAAAACTGGAAGAAAAGGGTCTGATAATAAGCGGCACTTCGCCAAATGGTGAACTAATTGAAATCGTCGAAATCAATGATCATCCATGGTTTGTCGGATGTCAGTTCCATCCTGAATTTAAATCAAGACCTATGAAACCGCATCCACTTTTTAAGGATTTCGTAAAAGCTTCTCTGGAAAACTCAAAAACATCAGGAGATTAATCTTGCGCGCTTTAGCTTCAGGTCGCCGTTGTCTGATCTCAAATCTGTGCATCTACCTGGGAAAGTTATTTCGTCTACGCTCCATATAAATTTTCAAAACAGGAGGAATATATTTATGCGTTTTGATAAATTTACAATAAAATCACAAGACCTTATTCAGAATGCCCAGTCCCTGGCTTCAAAGCATAATAACCAGCAACTTGAACCGGAACACTTACTGGCCGCCATGCTGAATGAACAGGAAGGAATAGCCGGGTCTATGCTCAGAAAGCTTGGCGTTTCACCGGAAGTCATTGCTCAAGAGATCGCAACGGCTATTGACAAATTTCCCAGGGTAAGCGGTGCCGGAAATGCTTATATTTCACAGAGAACAAAATCCGTTCTTGATGCTGCGTTTGCAGAAGCCGCCAAAATGAAGGATCAGTATGTGAGCATAGAGCACATACTTCTGGCGATTTCAGATGAAAAAACCGGTGAAGCTGTAAAAATTTTGAGCCATTACGGAATAATCAGAGATTCAATTTTAAAAGTTTTAATGGATATTCGCGGATCCCAGCGCATTACAGACCCAAATCCGGAAGA
>DAOURZ010000353.1 GCA_030627475.1 Deltaproteobacteria bacterium
AGCTTGCTCCTTTCTTCTTTTGTCATGTTATCTATCACTTTATAGACGCTTTTAGATGAAATATTGTATGTTTTAGAATCAATATCCGCAAAAACAGGTATGGCGCCGGTGCGAGCTATAGAACCGGCTGTTGCAAAAAAAGTATAGGTTGGGGTAATAACACGGTCACCAACTCCGATATCAGCAGCCATGAGTGAAATAAGAAGAGCATCCGTGCCTGACGAGACACCTGTTGCATGTTTCGAGAAGCAATATTCAGCAATCTCTTTTTCCAGAGCTTCGACTCGTGGACCAAGTATAAAATACTGGCTCTCAAAAATCTCTTCCGTAACTTTCATGACTTCTTTTTTAATTGTTTGATACTGCAGCTTAAGATCTAATAATGGTACTTTCATAGTATTTTTTCTGGGTTCCTTAGAAACGTGGACGAAATATTTATACTAATAATAGAAATCGGCTCTTTCCCCGGATTGTCAATTTTAATAGTTCCATTGTCTGAAATTATTTTTGACTCTCCTTTCGTTAAAAATCCGGTTTGCATCTCTGATATAAGTTTTGCACGACCTTTAATCATGATCAGGTGCTGTAACGTCAAATTGTCGACTTTCAACTGAAGATTTAAACCGGGATATATGACAAGTCTTTCAACTTTAATATCGTCTTCATGTTCAAGAACAGTCAAGCTGCCCCACTGGTGGTAAACTGTTTTATGTTTTTTATATTCTTTTCTTCCCTTTCCCTTAAGCTGATTAACAATAGATTTTACATCTCTGCTGTTATCAAGATCTGAAACAAATACAGAATCAGGTGTTTCAACAACAACTATTTTATCAAGATGGTTTGTAGCAATCAGCCGGTCACGCCCCATTATGAAACAGTTTTTTGTATCCTTTGCAATAACATCTCCATCAATAACATTATTATCTTTATCTTTTGGAAGAAAATCATAAAGAGACTTCCACGAACCTATATCACTCCATCCAAAATCAGACGGCAGAACAACGCCTTTATCCGTATTTTCCATTATGGCATAATCTATAGAAATATCCGGCAGTTTCTTATAGTTATCTATTGTTATGAAACTATCTTTTGAAATAATATCTTCCATTGTTTTAAGTAGTTTCGGCTGGTATTTGCGAAATTCCTCAATCATGACGGAACCTGTGAAAACAAACATCCCGCTGTTCCAGAAAAAATTTCCGGCTTTAACATACTTTTTTGCAGTTTCTTTATCCGGCTTTTCAACAAATCTCTTGATTGATAGTGCTCCATCAAATATTTCGCCGTTGCCTTCAACATACCCATATCCTGTTTCAGGATAATTGGGTTTAATACCGAAGGTTACAATATAACCCTTCTCGGCAAGACGTACTGCTGATTTTAATTTGTTATAAAAACTCTCCGTGTCTCTAATTACATGATCAGCAGGAAAAACACACAGAACAGAATTCTGTTTACTCTTTAAAATATTTAATACTGCAAGCAGAAGAGCTGGCGCTGTATTTCTGCCACATGGTTCACAGATAATTTTCCCTTCGGGCCGCAGGCCTATTTCAGCCATGTGCCTCGCTGTTTCATGAAAATGTTCCTTTCCGCATACAATTTTTATTCTTTCCGGACTGATCACGGTACTCAGCCTTTTTATGGTACTCTGAACAAGAGAATCTTTACCTATAAACTTTACAAGCTGCTTGGGATAGAGTTTTCTGGATACAGGCCAGAGACGTGTTCCTGAACCTCCTGCGAGCAAGACAGCATATACGTTTTTTTTCAGGTCAGGCATTTCTATATCTTCCTTGCTTAGGAGCGTGGAAGTTATTTCGTCCACGTTCCTTACCATTTGTTTTTTGCTCTTTATATTCAGAGTCGCATACCGTTTGTACTGCATTATAACCCAAAAGAGCATTTACCGCACAGGTCAATGCCGAACCTGCCTTTACTTTTAGTGTATCAGGCAGAGCTATGATTGCATCTGTTTCTTCATGACTTAATAAATGAATGTATGCTTCGCATGAACCAGGATATCTTTGAAAAATATCCTTCAATCTTAAAAGCAAATCTTTGTCTGTTTTATTTCTATCTAAATTAAAATGAATACTTGCTGTCCAGGTTTCCTCGGCTTTTTCAATCGGCACCATGGTTTCTGCCAGAATTTTCACAGAATTCTCATCCTTTTTTACCCGTCCCTGTATAATAACAGCTTTATCCTCAAACAAAAGTTCCTGAGCCGCTGCATAAACTGAAGAAAATATTACAATC
>DAOURZ010000182.1 GCA_030627475.1 Deltaproteobacteria bacterium
AACCACTGGAATATATTGATTATTTCGAGGATTAACATTTAAGCCTGACACAGAAATTGGAAAAATCAGCAGTTTTCGTTCAGACACTATCTATACTCTGCGTCTTTTTGGTGGTCGGCAACCATTATGTGGAATAGGAGTAACATCTTTGATCATAACAACATTAAAACCTGTAGCTTGCAATGAGCGAAGCGCCGATTCCCTTCCCGCTCCAGGGCCTTTTACATATACTTCAACACTCCTCATCCCATGTTCCTTCGCCTTTTTTACAGCGTCTGCTGCGGCAAGCTGAGCAGCAAAAGGTGTACTCTTTCGAGATCCCTTAAATCCTTGGACGCCGGAACTTGACCATGCAACAACATTACCTGCTGGATCTGTAATTGTAATTATTGTATTATTGAAAGTAGATTGAATATGTACTATTCCGTTTGGAATATTTTTCTTTTCTTTCTTTTTAGTACGGACTCTTTTAGCCATAGATAAAGCCTCTTTCTCCTCTTACGGGGTTGCGGACCAGGATTAAAATAAATTTACCCGAATTACTTCCTTTTCTCTCCGCCTCTCTTCTTAACGGCAGATTTTTTCGGCCCCTTTCTTGTGCGCGCATTAGTACTTGTCCTTTGTCCCCGCACGGGAAGAGATTTACGATGGCGCAAGCCACGATATGCTCCAAGGTCCATAAGTCTTTTGATGTTCATAGAAATTTCTGTACGGAGCTCACCTTCAACTTTATATTCACTATCAATAACCTTGCGGATATTATTAATCTCGGTTTCTGACAAATCATCACTCTTTGTATCAGAATCAATGTCGAGCTTTGCTAATATATTTTTTGATATAGTTCTGCCGATTCCATAAATATATGTCAGCGCTATCTCAATCCGCTTTTTCCTGGGTAAATCTACGCCCGCAATTCTTGCCAAAACTTATCCTCCTCTATCCTTGCCTCTGTTTGTGCCGCTTATTTTCGCAGATAACTCTTACAACGCCTTTTCTACGAATGATCTTACACTTACTGCAAATTTTTTTAGCTGATGCCCTTACTTTCATAACTACCCCCTATGCCCTTTGGTAGGGGCAATCCTTGTGATCGCCCTAATAAGGGCAAAGCTTGTTATTCGCACTGATTAGGGCGATCACAAGAATCGCCCCTACTTTGACCTGTATGTTATTCTGCCGCGAGAGAGATCATATGGTGAAAGCTCAACTGTAACTTTATCTCCCGGCAAAATTTTTATAAAATGCATACGCATTTTTCCTGAAATATGCGCAAGCACCTGATGTTTATTTTCAAGTTCAACCTTAAACATTGCATTGGGCAGAGACTCAACAACCTTTCCCTCTACTTTTATAGCCTCTTCCTTAGGCATTTTTTAACTCCTCTTCCTTTTACTTAAAATAACCGGACCATTTTCTGTAAGCACAATCGTATGCTCAAAATGTGCAGATAAACAACCATCCTTTGTTACAGCGGTCCATCCATCTTCAAGTATTTTAACATCACAAGCTTTTTCATTGACCATTGGCTCTATCGCCAAAGTCATACCCGTTTTTAATCTGCTCCCCTTACCCGCCTTCCCGAAATTAGGTATCTGAGGTTCTTCATGCAGATTGCTTCCTATACCATGCCCTACAAACTTGCGAACCACAGAAAAACCAGCCGATTCAACATGCGTTTGGATTGCATGAGAAATATCCGAAAGCATGCCACCGGGAATCGCCTTTTCAATACCTTTATAAAGAGACTCTTCTGTAACCCGAGTTAGCCTGCGAGCAGATTCGGATATCTTGCCAACAGCCACTGTAATAGCTGAATCACCGTAATAACCGTTTAAACGAACACCAAAATCCAGGCTGATAATATCACCTTCGTTCAGCAGAGTTTTAGAAGGAAATCCATGTACAACCGCGTTATTAACGGACGCGCATAGTGCATAAGGGAAACCCCTGTATCCCTTAAAAGCCGGGATTGCATTTCTCTCACGCGCCAAACGTTCTGAAAGGTCATTTAAATAAAGACTATCAATTCCGGGTTTTATCTCTGACTCAAGCCTGGAAAGAATTTCCGCAACGACCTGATTGCTCGCATAAATCTTTTCAATCTCTTCGGGAGATTTTAAAATAACCATCTTAAAATCTCCCTTTAATTTTATCTCCGCCCTTTTTTAAAAAACCTTCGTAATGACGTGTCAACATATGTGATTCTATTTGTGAGACAGTATCAATAGCGACTCCAACAACGATAAGAAGCGCCGTACCACCAAAATAAAAAGGAACATTAAATTTTGATATTAAAATTGACGGAAGCACACATACTGCTGAAACATATATCGCCCCACCAAGAGTTATTCGGGTCAAAACTCTCTCAATATAGTCCGCTGTACGCTTACCCGGACGAATACCAGGTATATACCCGCCATGTTTTTTCATATTTTCCGCAACATCATCAGGGTTAAATGTGATGGCAGTATAAAAATAACAGAAAAAGAATATTAAACCTACAAATAATGTTTCGTAAATAAGGCTGCCTGGTGTTATTGCAGAGACAATATTCTGAATCCATACAATTGCTATAAAACTACCTATAGTTGCCGGAAACATCATAATTGATGATGCAAAAATAGGTGGTATTACTCCTGATGTATTAATCTTCAATGGAAGATGGGTACTCTGGCCTCCGTACATTTTACGGCCCACAACCCTTTTGGCATATTGTACCGGTATGCGTCGCTGTGCCTGCTCAACAAATATAATGCAACCTACGACAGCTATCATAAAAATGATCATAATCAGGATTAAAAAAATTCCCATTTCTCCTGTTGAAAGGAGTTTAAAAGTATTTGCTACTGCATTTGGCAACCGGGCAACAATACCGGCAAATATTATAAGTGAAATACCATTACCAATCCCCTTTTCCGTTATCTGCTCACCGAGCCACATAATAAAGGCTGTTCCTGCTGTCAGGGTAATTACGGTCATAAGTCTGAATTCCCATCCAGGATTTAAAACCACAGAAGCACCGCCTGGCGAGCTCATTTGTTCAAGACCGACACTGATACCGAACCCTTGTATTACACTTAGCAATACCGTTCCGTAACGGGTATACTGTGTAATCTTTTTCCGCCCTTGTTCGCCCTCTTTTGATAACCTTTCAAGATGTGGCACAACTACCGTTAAAAGCTGGAGGATAATAGACGCACTTATATAAGGCATTATTCCGAGAGCAAAAACCGAGAGCCTTTCCAATGCACCGCCTGAAAACATATCAAACATGCCAAGCAGTGTCCCTTTTGCCTTAGCAAAAAATGAGGCTAGCGCAATAGCATCTATACCGGGAGTTGGAACATGCACTCCGATACGGTAAACGATAAGAAGAGCAAAGGTATATAAGATCCTTTTCTTCAACTCCGGTATTTTAAATATATTTCCGAATCCCTCAATAGCCATACTATAAAATCTCTATATTTCCACCAGCAGCAAGAATTTTTTCTCTGGCATTTTTGCTGACAGTATTTAATCTTAGAGTGAGAGGAATTTTTATTTCGCCTTGGCCAAGAAGTTTGATGCCATTTATTTTACCTTTAACAAAACCGGACATAACAAGAGCATCTTCATCCACTATACTGCCTTTCTCAAATCTCGACAGGTCACGTATATTAATTAAAGCAATATTTTTTTTGAAAATATTTGTAAAACCACGTTTGGGTAAACGACGATGAATAGGCATCTGGCCACCTTCAAAACCGGGTCTTACACCTCCACCGGAACGGCTATTATGTCCCTTTGTACCTCTACCGGCAGTTTTACCACTCCCTGAGCCCACACCACGACCAAGACGTTTTCGCGATTTGCGAGATCCCGTTGCCGGCGACAATTCATTAAGCCTCATCCATCTTCTCCTCAGCCTTCACTAAATGCGAAATCTTGTTTATCATCCCACGAATAGAAGGACTATCTTTAAATTCAACCGTTCTGTTTATCTTTGTAAGCCCCATACTTCGCAGTACCTTGCGATGTTTTTCAGGTCTTCCAATCATGCTTTTAACAAGAGTTACCTTCAATTTGTCAGACATTTATATTTCCCTTTACGGGTTATAAAAA
>DAOURZ010000471.1 GCA_030627475.1 Deltaproteobacteria bacterium
AAGTTTCCATAGCACGGTCGAAAGCCAACTCTGGATCTTCTTTCTCTTCAATTCGTTCATATCCTACTTTTGCCATCCACACTTTAAATGGTTCTGCTTTGGGAGAGGGAATAGACTGAATAAGGCGTAAAAGTTGTTCTGTGTCGGCTACATCTGTTAATCTCATTTTGCCGTCGGTGGCTTTCATTTTCAACTGTCCGATTTTTTCGGACAGTTCACTTCCTTCACCCTTTAGCTTCTTTTTTAAATCACTCCAGTACTTTCTAGGACGAGGGTTATCAGCTAATATTGCAATAACGTCAATAATAGAAAAATACCAAAGTTCCTTTTTATCGTCCCAATGCGTTCTTACTTTTTGTTTTTGGAACATCTGAATTTTGTTTGATTTATTCATTGGCTTTTCCATTTTCAATTATCAATTGTAAATTATCCATTAATACAGCACTCTCTTTATCAAGCTTACTAATTTCCGCAAGTATCTCTTTTGGTTCCCGCAAAACCGTTTCATCCTTTTTATTGGGATTTTTTACCGACAAGTCAAAAGTATTCTGGTCAACATCTTTGATATCAACAGACCAGGAATTACCGGAGTTTTCTTTTTTCTTTTGCAGTTTTACAAACTCAGCCAGATCATCTTCATTCAGTGGATTAGTTTTACCAAGATTGCGGTCAAGATTAAGCTGATAGAACCAGATCTTTCTGGTCGGAGCTCCCTTTTCAAAAAAGAGGACAACCGTTTTAACACCGGCACCGGTAAATGTGCCGCTCGGCATATTCAGAACCGTATGCAGATTACAGCTTTCAAGCAGGGTTTTTCTCAAAGAGATAGAAGCGTTATCGGTATTGGATAAAAAAGTGTTTTTGATTACAACTCCGGCATGGCCACCGGCTTTTAAAATCTTAATAAAGTGCTGCAAAAAAAGGAAAGCGGTTTCTCCGGTTTTAATAGGGAAATTCTGCTGCACCTCTTTGCGTTCCTTGCCGCCAAAAGGAGGATTGGCAAGAATGACATCATAACGGTCTTTTTCCTGTATGTCACTAATATTTTCAGACAGGGTATTTGTATGAACAATATTAGGCGCTTCGATACCATGTAAAATCATGTTCATGGTGCCGATAATATAAGCCAGCGACTTTTTCTCTTTTCCATAAAAAGTGCTCTTTTGTAAAACGCTCATATCTCTCGTAGAGAGGGGTTTCTTTGTAGAGACGGGTTTCTTTGTAGAGACGGGTTTCTTTGTAGAGACGGGTTTCAAACCCGTCTCTACAGGTTTTTTAAGATAGTTGAAAGCCTCACACAAAAAGCCGGCTGACCCCACAGCGCCGTCATAAATTTTATTGCCGATTTCCGGTGATACAACCTTTATAATGGTTTTAATAAGCGGGCGAGGAGTGTAATATTCACCTCCATTTCTTCCGGCATTGCCCATGTTTTTAATTTTTCCTTCATAAAGATGCGACATCTCATGCTTTTCTTTATGAGAGCGGAAGCGAAGTTCATCAATAAGATTTACAACTTCACGAAGATTATATCCACTTTGGATTTTGTTTTTGAGTTCGCTGAAT
>DAOURZ010000127.1 GCA_030627475.1 Deltaproteobacteria bacterium
ATAAGCAGGAAATGGCAGACTATCAAGGTTAACTGTTTTAGTCCTGTGGCCGGTAAAACAAATTTCGCCTTTCGCATCCCGTAATACCAGCCCTTTCACTGAATCGGCTTCCTCATGGCTTTTCTCAATTAGTTCGGTAAGGGTTTGCTCACCTTCACCAACTACAACAAAATCAATTACTTTAAATTTTTCAAGTACTTGATTCTTAAGCGCTGAAACATGGGGACCGCCGAATACAGTTTTTATGTCAGGCAAAAAACTTCTGGCCAGATCCGCAATTCGAATACCATCAAAAAAGGTGGAGGTTGTGCAGCTCAGCCCGATAAAAGATGGTTTTATTGTTAGCAGGTAGTCACGGATAAAAAAGTCTGAGTCAGGCCTGGCATAGCAGTCAACAATATTCGCATTAATACCCTCCCTTTCCAGATAGGCAGCAATACTTGCCAGCCCAAGAGGAGGGACGATGTTTGCCAGCCTGGAGATATCCCTGCCGGCAGATTCCTTCCGGTAGCCCAGAGGATGGACCAGAAGAATATTTTTTTGATTAAGTTTCGTCATTTTGTAATCGTTATGCATCCGGATATAAAATTTTTATTGCTCTCTGTTTATAATACTATATTTAATCTTTTTCAATAAGTTGTTCAACATTTCTATTAATTCAGTATTGCCTCAATAAAGATACAGTGGTATAGCAAAGTCTGTTTGTGACTTAGGAAGTTGTTCTGTATGGCTCCCGCGCCAAAGGCAACTATAAATCAGTGTCTGATGTTGACCTGGCATTAATAAGGTAAAAAATTGAACGAAATCAGTCTTGATATGAAAGGAAACAAAACAAATGAAAGACGAAAAAGGACTATATTATCATCCTTTCCCTCAAAATAAAAAAGTCCGTATGTATGTGAGCGGATCAGAAGGTAATATGTTTTTCAGGCTCTGGAATTCGGACGACCCTGCTTTGTGGACAGATCACAAATGGGTGCCTTACGATGCGATCAAACAGGCTTCAGGCATGTATAAAGGCAAAGACTTTGATCCAGGCCGGACATACGATATTGAGCTGGCAAAAGTACTTATTCAGGAAGATTCAAATCCCTGAAATAATAAATTCGCTACCACCCGCCCGGGCAATCCCAGCCTTGACTGCCGAATTTCTGGCGGCACTGCAAAAGATGCTGGTTGCGCATTTTTAAAAGTTGAATCTGGAGTTCGGATACTTCATTTGACAGTTTTTTAATCCTGTCTTTATCCATTTCCGACTGTGTCCATAATGTTCTCAGTTCAACACGTTTTGCAGCCAGCTTCATTCTTAAATCCATGGTATCCATCATATGAGCTGCTCGCATTTTCTGCCATTTTTTTCTGTGTTCCGGTTTCATGGACTTCAAGGCTCCGGGCTTATTGCAACAGCCCCGTCTTGGCATACCGCATTCCTCCTCCATCCTGCAACCGGATCTCATGCCATATCCGGATCCCATCATATGGTAACCGTATCCGTAATCACCGGAAAGCCCCTCTTTTTCCTCACAAAAAGCAGTGGCGGCCATAAAAACCGTCAGTCCAATAACGACAACCACCATTAACAATTTTTTCATCTTGTTTTCCTCCTTTTTGATCCAAAGATTACGCATATTTTTCTGCCTGAGCGTATCTGCACGCAGACATCTGTGAATTACAGGGTTAATTTTTCCGATCACCAGTACTTCCGATCGTATTCCCGGTACATCCGGTACATCTGCCAGCCGAATTTCATGCCGCCCAGCACGAACTTGATGTGGTCGCGCAAAGGCAGTTTTACTTTGTTGACCTTCGCCGGAATCCTTGCTGCACCTAATGCGTAAAGGATAGAGAAGTAGCGATAAAATTTCTTTAATGGAAGTTTGGTTGGGAGAATCGTGTGCAGACAATCGTAGTAAAAACAGGGGTCATCGCAGATGAACTTGTCCCGGGATTCATTGAATTCCTGTGTCCCCGGCGGCGGGGAGTAGACGGTGAATGCGAATTCAGCCGGCGCAATTTCCTTGATTGCTCTTTGGACAGCCAAAAAGTCTTTTTCCTCGAAATCCGGATTTACCATCAAAGCGGCATGAATATTTAGATTTAATTTTCGCAGGATTTCACGGGCTTCCCTGTTCTGGGATGCCGTTGCCTTTTTATTGTAGGCGTTGAGATTCTCATCCTCCAGTGATTCGAAACCGATGTAGACAAGCTCCAGACCGGCTTTTTTCCACAGATCGAACAGCTCCGGATGTTTACACACCGTGTCGCTACGGGCCCAGGAAATGTATTTCTTTTTGATACCACGTTCGATCAGCATTTCAGCCATTCGCTGCATCCGATTTGTATTGATAAAAGTCTCGTCATCGACAAAGTATATATACTTCTGTGGTAGGGAGGCAATCTCTTCGACTACATCCTCAACGTCACGCTGGAGGTACTTGCCTTTAGCCAGAAAATGGACCACGCAGAAGCTGCAACGGTTTGGACAGCCAGCGCTGGTGCGCACACATGCGATTTCGGGAAACAAGGTGTCTATCTTCTCGCCCGGCTTGCCGTAGCAGATGCAGAAGTACTTCGACATATCGACCAGTTCACGGCGCGGTAAGGTGTTGATGCCATCCAAATGTAATGCCGGCGGTGATTTCATTGCCAGTTTGTCGAAGTTCGGCGATGCCGTGGGCAGAATCCAATCAGACTCCGGTAGCGATTCATTCTTCTCTATGGCAGTGATCACAATCTTCATGGCGGACACACCGTCGCCTCGAACGATGAAGTCGAAGATGTCCGGGTACTTGCAGTCAGTAGGCATACTGGAAGCATGTACTCCTCCGATGCACGTTATAGCATTCGGCAGAAGCTGCCTGGTAATTGCCGCCAGTTCGCGATTCGTGTGAAACTGACTGGAGAAACCTCCGAAACCGACCAGGTTCGGCTGGTATTCCTGTAAAACACTCTGAAATGCATCAATCGGTTTATCTTCAACCGCCAGGTCACAGATTCTCACATCATGCGGGGGGCGAATAGCACCGGCAATGAGTTCCTGAGCATAGGGCTCCAGTCGCAACATTGACTGAAGCCACTGCGAAGTCGGCAAAAAAGCATGTGGTCTTACCAGTAATACTTTTAGATTCATATCAGCAATTTTCCAATTTTGATTCAGTTAAAGTGGACACCTAATCGCCTGGTTTTAGGCGAGATTTTTTCGCAAAATAGTCGTAAACAGTCGACTGATATTGATTAAATCAATTGATATTATTGATAATAAACATTGATTTTTTCATTCAATGATGTATAAAAAAAATAATTGTGTCAAGAACTTTCCCGTTCAATGGTGCAAAATCAATCGACACGTATGCATTAAACTTACTATTGCTCCGATAAAAAAATAATGATATCAAAAAGCAGGTACTTTCCTTCATTGTTAAAATAAAACCTGTGTTTTTTCAACGTGTATTTTTGAGCTAAAACAATAAAGAACAGAGCAATGTCCTGTAGGAAAACGGGAGATTACTATAAGGAGGTTGATTTGAAAGCTAAAATATTACCGGCCATTGTGCTTGCAATTATTTTTACTGGCAGTGGTTGTGCATATGTCAATATTAAGACCCCCTTTGATATAGATATCAACAGAACTGATTTGGGCACAAAGAAGGGGATCGCTACTGCTTACAGCCTTTTGTGGCTTGTATCCTGGGGAGATGCCGGATATGCCGCCGCCGCCCGAAATGGTGATATAACGGTTCTGAAGCACGCAGACCAGGAGATGCAGCAAATCTTGTTAGGTTTGTATACCAGGTGGCGAGTTGTGGTTTACGGTGATTAGGAACTGGGCAGGGGGGAGAAAGAATAGTGTCAAGTAAAAGACTTATTATTTTTTTGTGCCTTTTTTTGTCTCTTTTTATTCTTTCAGGGTGCTTAACCTTTGGAAAAATGGGCAGTAATTCTCTGAAGGGTTATGTTTTTAAATTTGTCAAGGTTCCGTTGACAATGAATTTAGACAATACGCCTGTCACCATCTTTCAATCAAATGGAAAAATTATTAAAATAGAGGAACCTTTTTCAGGCTATGGTTTTTATGCTGAATTTAACTCCAATGCTATCGGAGATATAGCAAAGAAACACGGATTGAAAAAAGTCTATTTTGCTGATCTCAAGATCTTCAGTATTCTTGGAATATTTAAATACAAAGAAGTACATATATATGGGGAGTAGAAACAACAGAAGAAACATGTTCTTCCTGAACAACTTTATATCAAATGCATCTCGGGATCATCAAGATAATGAAAGAAGAAGGCGATGATAGCCTGGCACAACACGTATGACTCCATAATGACCGTATAATCGGCAGGTGACACAATGCTTAACATACAGTTAGATGTTCATCCACAAACAGAGCAACGGCTCAAGAAACTTTTAAACGTGATCAATGATCAGGAAGTTTTTGCTCAACATCTTCTTGACTATCATATTGCCGAGCTAAAAAAGGGAATTCTGAATATTCGCCTTGATCTCAAACAGTTTGAAGACACCTATCAGATTTCGACAAAACATTTTTATCAACAATTTGCAGAAGGCTCACTAATAGATGATCGTGAAGAGTACATGATTTGGGCAGGATTGTATGAAATGTTAAGCGAGAATGAACACCGTCTTCAGGAACTTGCATGATCAATAAATATTTTACACAACTTGAACAGATTTTTCAGCAATTTCCCAATATTCAGACATATACGCTTACCAAAAAAGTCTATAACAACAAACAAGGATTCATCAACGGGATGATTGTCTTTGAAAATGGCTACCGATTAGACTTTGTTGAAGTCAAGAATACCGATGTCCGGACAAAAATCAAATATCGGTATCAATATATGGACAAACACCTGGAATTGATCTTTCGATACGATAATGCTCCGCATTATAAACATTTTCAACAAGAAGAGCGAGAGAGCGCAGAACCAACGTTAGGGGATGTTTTAATGGAAATCGCGGCTACCAGCTTAAGGCGTTAGGAACGTGGACGAATTAACTTCCGCAAGTAGGCGCACAGATTTAGGTCAGGTTTGTTCAATCTAAAAGCACAAAAG
>DAOURZ010000086.1 GCA_030627475.1 Deltaproteobacteria bacterium
CAGGGCTAAAGCCCCACTTCCTGATAATAACAGAACGGTATTTTATAGCCTGCATTGCTTTGTAGGGACTACCCAATTTGTCGAATCCTGTCAAAAAGATCGGGAAAAAAGGATTAATAGTTTGTATCAATTAAGATATTACACTTTTACCTTTATGCTTGTTTGCTCTGATTAACTTTGCTGTCTTATTGTGTTTACGTTTTTTCCTTTTTGGTCACAATCCTTATATTTTCACATGTTCAAGGTTAATATTTCTTTTGAGCATGCTTGTTGCTGTTTTTTCAAACTGCTCTGTTACGTCCGATACAAAAAAAGTGTACCTGCTTTTTTTACCAAGCATATCGTCAAGCTCCCAATGCTTTTCCAAAAATGTCTTTACGTTACTCGCTACAGCAATAGAAGAGTCGATGATGCTTACCCGCTTGCCTATTTTTTTTTGAATAATGTCATTTAATAAAGGATAATGAGTACAGCCAAGAATAAGTGTATCTATCTGCCGAACTTTTAATGAATGCAAATATTTTTTAACAATCATCTTTGTTTCAGGCTTGTTAAGCCAGCCTTCTTCAACCAGAGGAACAAGGAGTGGACAGGATTTTGAGTAAACCCTTGCTTGAGGATTAATTTCCTTTATTTTTTTTTCATAAATACAGCTTTTGACAGTTGCCCTGGTTCCAATGATTCCAATACATTGTTTATGAGAAGTCTTAATTGAAAGTTCAACTGCCGGTGTAATGACTTCGAATATCGGAACATCAAAATTTTCAGCCACGATTTCCGTAGCAACACTTGAAGCCGTATTGCATGCTATGACAACAATTTTTGCGCCCTTGCTTAAAAGAAATTCTGTATTTTCAAGCGCGTATTTCTTAACTGTTTCAGGACTCTTTGTGCCGTATGGTGAACGGGCGGTATCTCCAAGATATATGATATCATAACCGTAGAGATGTTCCATTAATGCTTTTACAACCGTTAATCCGCCTATTCCTGAGTCAAATATTCCTATCATGTCAATTCTCGGAAGAATCTTGTTTGCGAACCGACCTGACGCATTCTTGTATTAGATTATCAGGCACATCAGTTCGAATGCCCGGGCATGAATCAGCCATTATATGCCAGTTGGTTATATTTGTCAGCACGCTTTCTATAAACGGCCAAGCCTTGCACATTCGTGGTTTAACCGGATGTATGGTACACAGATCATCCCAGAAGATACAATAACCGTCAGCGCCTTGTGCAAGCACCAGCTTACTTCCTGATTTAACACAGTAGTCTGAAACAAATTTCTTTGGATCTGTATTTATATAAGTTGCAATTTTCTCAATATCCTTTGCAGTCACATAGGTTCCTCCGAATCCTTTGCAACAGTCACCGCATTTTTTGCAAATAAATATATCTGAAGGTTTTATTGTATTAAATGTCATATCGTGTTTCCATAGCTCTTTTTATAGTAACCTGGTCAATGTATTTCAGATCACCACCTATTGGTATTCCTGAAGCAATACGAGTTGCCTTAACCGGCGAATTTTCTAAACATTGAGCAATATACGAGGCCGTGGCTTCGCCTTCAATTGTGGTGCTTGTCGCAAGAATAACTTCTTTTATATTGTTGCCTTTTATTCTTGATAGCAGTTCCTTGAGCCTTATATCATCAGGCCCTATACCGTTCATTGGAGACATGACGCCCTGGAGAATATGATAAGTTCCTTTAAAAATTCCTGACTTTTCAATAGCTACCATATCTGCGGGCTGTTCCACAACACACACTAATGAGTTATCTCTTGTCCCATCACTGCAAGTATTACAGATATCGCTATCGCTCAGACCAAAACAAATGGAACATGATCTTATCTTTTTCCTGGTTTCCAGAATGCTCAGGGAAAGCTGCTCAACCTCTTTTATCGGAGAACGAATTATATGCATAGTGAGGCGTTCAGCAGTTTTTTCTCCTATCCCCGGAAGCCTGGAAATATTTTTAACCAGGTTCATGATTGATAATGGATAGTGACTCATAATTACATCCCGGGTATTTTAAGACCGCCGGTAAGTTTGCCCATCTCTCCCGAAACCATTTCCTGTGATTTTGCAAGAGCGTCATTTGTTGCGGCAAGTATTAAATCCTGAAGCATTTCAACATCATCAGGATCAACGACTTCCTTTTCTATTTGTATTGATAAAATCTGGTTTCTACCATTTGCTACGACTTTAATCATACCTCCGCCGGCAGTTGCCTCAACGGTTTTATCTGCAAGCTCGTCCTGCATTTTAAGCATCTTGGACTGAAGCTTCTGAGCCTGCTTCAACATGTTTCCCATACCTTTCATGTGTAAATCCTCCTTACATAATTTTTATATCAACAACTTTTCCGTTAAAAATTTCGAGCGCATCATTTATTAGAGGGTGGCTCAATGCTTTCTGCTTCAAATCGTTGTTTTGATTGCCTACCTCTTTTGGTTTTTTTTCAGCAGTTATGGTCAGATTCATTTTTTTATCAAAAAAAGAACTGCATATTTCTTCTATGATGGCAACATTTTTATCACGTTTTATCGTATTTATACTATAGTCATTACCATATACCTCAATTTCAATATCTGGCCCGCTAAGCTTTTTCAAGGAACACTTTGATAGAATTGCAGCAAGAGAAGGATGCTTTTTTGAAAAAATATCAACAAGTTTGTTCCATGTAATTTCAAGATTATCATCAGGGGCATAAGAAGAAAAAGTGCAAGATTCTTTAGACTCCGTTTTATCAGGCTCCGCTTTATCAATCGGATCATCTGAAACCGAACCAATAGATTCATGCAATCGTCCTGATTTCACCACTGCTTCACAAGTCGTGTTTTCTGAAACACCTTGCGAGCTCTTAGGTTCATAATCAGCAGGAATTTCCGGAACGTCCTTTTTTAAATCATCAAGTTTTTCTATAAGAAAATCAATAGGTAAAACGGGCTTTATCTGGGATAGCCTTATAAGGGCTATCTCAAACGCCAATTTTGGTTGAGCTGAAAGCCTTATTGAAGCCTCTTCTTTGAAGAGAAGGTCAAAAATCTGGTGCAAATGAACTTCGGAAATACCCTGAACCTGCTTTTTTGTTAAATCTATTTCATATGAAGGGAGATTTATCAGTTTACTGATATTTTTGCCCATTTTTACAACAAGCATATTTCTAAAATGTTCAATAATGTTCGCATAAAATTTTTTAATTTCATATCCGCGGGTATAAATTTCATCCACTACATTAAGAGCTTCCGGAATATCTCTTTGTAAAATTGCATTTGAAAGATCAGAAATTGTTTTTCTATCGGCAACTCCCAAAATGTCTAATATATACCTGGAATCAATAGTTCCATCCGAACAGGACATTATCTGCTCAAGAAGGCTTAAAGCATCCCTTATGCTTCCCTCTGCTTCGCGGGCAATTAACATTAAGCTGTCTTCATTTATATCAATATGTTCCCTGGAACATAGCTCCTTCATATGGTTTGAAATCGACTCAATATTAATGAGCTTAAAGTCATAACGCTGGCACCGGGAAAGTATAGTTACAGGTATCTTGCGAGGCTCTGTAGTTGCAAAAATAAACATCACATGTGCAGGAGGCTCTTCCAAAGTTTTTAGCAGAGCGTTAAATGCAGAGATGCTCAACATATGGACTTCATCTATAATGTATATCTTGGTTGGACTGTGAGCCGGCTTGTAGTTTATATTGTCACGCAGATTTCTAATTTGTTCAACACCGTTATTCGATGCGCCGTCAATTTCAAACACGTCAACTGCATTGCCTGAAGTAATTTCACGGCATGATCTGCATGAATTGCAAGGAGTAGGAGTGGGGCCATCTTTACAATTCATAGCCTTTGCCAATATTCGTGCTACAGTGGTTTTGCCCGTTCCTCTCGGTCCGGTAAAAAGAATTGCATGAGCAACCCGACGCGATTTGATAGCGTTAGTTAAAGTTTGGGTGACATGTTTTTGTTGTATAACCTCGTCAAAGGTTTGGGGTCGATACTTACGAGCAAGAACAAGGTAGGACATATATTTTCCTGATTAATTAATGGCGGAGAGAGAGGGATTCGAACCCTCGGTACCGCTTTTGGCAGCACACACGATTTCCAGTCGTGCTCCTTCAACCAGCTCGGACATCTCTCCACAAAATAAGGAACATGGACAAAATAACAGCTTTAAATATTAATTAATGGCGGAGAGGGTGGGATTTGAACCCACGATCCCGTTATTAACAGGATACCGCTTTTCGAGAGCGGGGCCTTCAGCCGCTCGGCCACCTCTCCAATACTCAAAAAAAAAAGGCCTTCGCAAAACACTTCCTTTTACTCAATTAAACATTTTTTAAAAAATTTAAAGTATAATTAGAGCGGGTAGGAGTCAATATAATTTTTTACTTGAACAAGATTATTCTTTTTAGTATCTGTTTTTGATTTGAACAATAATTATGGTTAAGGAACGAAGACGAATTAACTCTGAAAACATCTAATCCAAAGGAATTAATAAAATGGCTAAAGTCCTCCCTTTTAGAGGAATCTTATATAACACGCAAAAAGTTCGCAACTTATCTGATGTAGTAACTCCACCTTATGATGTTATTTCAAGGCAGGAGCAACATGCTTTCTACGAACGACATCCACAGAACCTTATAAGACTGATACTCGGCAAAACAACTGAAAACGATACTGTCAATAATAATTGTTATACCAGAGCATCTGACTTTTTAAACAACTGGTTTTCAGAAAACATACTGGAACAGGACACAACACCTGCATTTTATTTAACAGCCCTGGATTTTTCTTTAGAAAATAAAATCGTTACGCGATATGGAGTTATTGCTTTAGTTGCTCTGGAGCCGTTTAAAAATGGTGTTATTCTTCCACATGAGAGTACATTTTCCAAGGTTAAAATGGGAAGATTGGCACTTATGAAGTCTTGCCATACCAACTTCAGCCCTATCTTTTCACTTTATTCAGATAGTAAAAACATAATAATTGATAAATTAAAGAGTCTGGCATTAAAACAGACACCGTCAATGGATTTTACTGATTATGACAGTTACAGACACAGACTGTGGCGCATAACTGATTTAGATTCCTGCGGATATATTTCCAATGCAATGGAGAAAAAAAGACTTTTTATTGCAGATGGCCACCACCGTTATGAAACCGCTCTTGACTATAAAGACTGGATAGCAAGTAACAATCCGGATTTCAAGAACGATCATCCTGCTAATTATGTAATGATGTATCTCAGCAGCATGGAAGATGACGGATTGGTAATACTGCCTACTCATCGCCTGGTTAACGGTTTGAAAAGTTTAACAACATCCTCTTTTATTAACAAGGCTGAAAATTATTTTGATATCCTGGCAATTCCTTTTAAGGGCAGCGATTTTGAAAGCGCTCAAGCTAAATTTATATCAATTCTTCAATCAAATGCTTCAAAAAATATTATCGGGGTTGTGATGAAAGACTCTATGAATTTTTATCTACTGACTCTTAAATCAGGTATAATGGAGCGGAGGTTTTCCAATAAACTTCCGGAAGCATTAAAATATCTTGATGTTACAATTTTGACCCGTCTGATTTTTATGGAAATATTGGGCCTGGATAATTCAAAATTAGATAACGCGAGCATTATAACTTATTCCAGCAGTAAAAAAGAGGCCATAGAAGCGGCTGTTTCCGGAGAATGCGATATCTCCTTTATACTTAATCCAACAAAAATTGAGCAGGTACGCAATATTGCAAAAAAAGGCCTTGTTCTGCCAAAAAAAACGACATATTTTTATCCAAAGGTAATAACAGGTCTTGTTATGAACTACTTATGACGGCAGAAACATTTGTTTTACTTCATTGGTGTATGACCCGTCTTTATTGTAGATTATCAGCGGAGAAGCTATTGTTATGCCCGTCCGACCTCCTTTAATTCCTTCGACAAGAATCAGCTTTGCTTCTGAGTTTTTGTTGGAATGAATAAAGCGAAGAAACTTCGGTTCAATGTTGAAAGAGCGCATTTGTGTAATAATATCAGTTAGGCGGTCTGAGGAATAAACCATTACAATTCTGCCCGAAGTACGCAGCATCCTGCGAGCGGTTTCAATAACATCGAAAAGCGTAGCTTTGATTTCATGTCTGGCAACCGCTTTTTGCTGATCAGAATTCATTCTTCCGGATGAAACTTTCCAATATGGAGGATTGCTGACGATCATATCAACCGGCCCTGAAATCATATCACAATTAAGCTCTTTCATATCTCGGCAAAGAATAGTAATCTGATTCTCCATATTGTTCGATTTAATATTTATATTTGCAATATCAGATAGTTCTTTCTGCACCTCAATTCCATAAACTGTGAGTTTCGGATTGCGGTATGCAATTATCA
>DAOURZ010000452.1 GCA_030627475.1 Deltaproteobacteria bacterium
AGCGCGAAAACAGATGCTGGAAATAGTGGGCAAACTTCCCACTCACATTTATGCCTGCGTGGGGGGCGGCTCTAATGCACTGGGTATATTTAAAGGATTTCTGGATGATCCTGTAGAACTGGTGGGTGTTGAGGCCGGAGGGTTAGGGCTTGATTCCGGACTTCATGCGAATCGACTCTCCTCTAAGGATGCCAGCGTAGGAATTGCCCAGGGATATAAGACATATTTTCTTCAGAACAACGATGGACAGATGAAAGGAACACACAGTGTGGCGGCAGGCCTGGATTATGTAGGCGTTTCGCCCATCCTGTCATATCTTAAGGAATCCGGCAGGATAAGATTTGAATCAGCTATTGACCGTGAAGTAGTTGATGCAATGTCTCTTACGATAAAAAAGGAAGGTTTGGTTCCTGCCCTGGAATCAGCGCATGCATTTGTTCAGGCATTTAAGGAAGCGCCAAAACTGTCTAAAGAAGATATTATATTGATCAATCAGTCCGGTAGAGGAGACAAAGACATATTTACGATTGCGGATGCCTTTGATGACCCGAGATGGAAGGAGTTTATCAAGAAAAAAGCGGAGGAGTATAATGCTTGAGTCATACCTTAAAAGCCGGCTTATAGAAAAGAAAATATTGCTGATGACCCATATTGTTCTTGGATACCCTTCATTTAAGGAGTGCTTTAAAATAATAGAGACAATGGTTAATGCCGGCGTTGATCTGATGGAACTTCAGATACCTTTTTCAGAACCCGTTGCAGACGGTCCGGTAATACTTCATGCAAATCAAAAATCCCTGGCAGGGGGCTGTACAGTAAAGAAATGTCTTGATTTTGCCAAAATTATAACACAATCATTTGATATTCCATTTCTTTTTATGAGCTATTATAATATACTTTTTAAATACGGGGTTGATAGATTTGCTGTTGCAATGGCCGAAAGAAACATGAAAGGCGCTATTGTACCGGATCTTCCACCGGAAGAGGGGCAGGATTATCTTGATGCAATGCAAAAATATAATCTTGATCCAATCTTTATTTTTTCTCCTACAACTTCGGACAAACGTATGAATTATCTTGCATCTTTTGGGCGGGGTTTTATTTATTGTGTTGCAAGAAAAGGAGTAACAGGCATAAACACAGATTTTTCCGAACAAATTGAGAAATATCTTGAGAGATGCCGCAGGGCAACACAGCTTCCGTTAGCTCTTGGTTTTGGAGTGAAAGAGAAAAAAGACATAGATTTTTTAAAAGGAAAAACGGATATTGCGGTGATTGGCAGTCAGACCATAAGGATAGTTGAAAAAGAAGGGGTCGGAGCTGTAGATGAATTTATAAAGAGCCTCAGATAATGTATTTGTTTTCTAAATAACATTTATCCTGTTGAAATTTATGCAGGCTTGCCGGAAGGACACCGAAAGGTGGCCTGAAGCCTGCATTCCCTCAATAACTATGTTCCTTGCCTGGAAATTTACCTGCCTGAACTTCTTCAACATATTGTTTTATCCCGTTTTTAGCTTCATCAATAAGCATGGCGTATCGCTTAACAAATTTCGGAATATGTTTTTCATTTAATCCAAGGAGATCGTGAAGAACGAGTATTTGTCCGTCACAATGCGGGCCAG
>DAOURZ010000475.1 GCA_030627475.1 Deltaproteobacteria bacterium
ATCTTGATTAGACGCGTTCAAAGGGACCTGGTTGATAAAACGGAATTTCTGGACTACATCATCATTTTGATGTTCAATTTCTGTTGTTAAACCTCCTTTAGTAGCAGACTCTACATGATCGAACAAAAAAGCATGATCGCCTTTCTTTTCCCCTAAAATATAATGCATATGATGTTTTTTCAATTCACGAATATGCGGGCATTTGAGCGAAAACATGGCAAAACCTGACATAAGTGCATCGGTTAGAGATATCTTGATGTCATTTGACCGGTGGTCTTTTATTTTCTTAAAATCTGAATGAACATGGCTGAATAATGCATCAGCGTTCAGATTTTTTTTAAGTTTTATTTTTTGACTCATACAAAACTTCATCCATGGAATTCGAATATTATTAATAATTCTTTGGAATTATTCGTTTTATTTCACAATATTATATATAATGTTTACGAAAACAAAATATAGTGTACCTTTAGCTGCATGCGTTTACAATTTTAGCGGGAATTGCTGCATCAACATCAATAACTTGCCTTTGCAGGTCATCTATAACCTCACTTTCTTTTTTTCCCACAATATCTATGGAACGTCCACGACACGTACGGTTATTTCTTATGATAAGCGGATCAACCTTACCTTTCAGCCTGCTGACAAAGAATCCACCATTTTCATCAATACGAGCGAAGGTATTGTGTTTATAAAATCCAAGATCTATTAGTAGTATACGATCTTTTAACCATGGACCTATTCGAAGTGTCTTAACTTCACTGGTGCGCTCTCCATGTAATGCTATCCTTTTTGGACCATCTGCTATTGCACTAATAAGAATACTGATTTTAACATCGGCAGCTACCTTTCTTGTTCTTGCAGCAGGCCATTTATCAGCTAATTTTTCATGTAATCGAATGATTGTGCTATCCTGAGCAACGATGTCTTTAAAACCAGCTAGTTTATCATTCAATTTCCGATTGGGGCTTTGCGTAATGTCTTTCAGGCCGTGCAAAACACAGGCATGAATAAATTTTACAAGTTCTGGAGTAAAACGATCATAGAAACTACTACTACTGATGTGTATTTCACCTTCTTCTTCATAAAGACGTCGTAAACTTGCTAACGTTCTCTGAAGCTGCACTCCAAACCCTAAAGATAAAGTCCAGAACATCAGTACAGGATTTATCTTTCGGTCTCGCTTAATAAATCCTGTTTCTTTGGCTGTTTTTTTAAGAAATTCTGGTGAAAATAATCTAGTGAGTTCTTCTTCTATTACTCTTGATTTTTTAACTTTTTGTTTCTTTTTCGCCATGCAGATCCCCTCCGAATGGAGGGAATGTCTATGCAAATATATTTAAATCTTTGCAAATAGCTCTTAATCAGTCATAGGTGTACTCGGTTTTTCTAAAAATCATAAGCAGTGGGACTATTAGAGTCCTTAACCGATCACGTATAAAGTTCGAGTCAAATCGACCGAAGAGAGAATTTTCTCGGATTGTGTCCAATAACTTTTAACTAATGATCAACGCATACAATAGATTATCTTTAACTATAGAAATGTCCACA
>DAOURZ010000378.1 GCA_030627475.1 Deltaproteobacteria bacterium
GGGTGCAATACAAAAAAGTTACAACTTGCTTAAATATCAAACATAGAAGAAAATTAGCTCAAGAAATTGTGAAAACCCAATGCAAAAAGTTCATAATTTAATAGTATAGGAATTTCCATTTTATTGACCATTAAATCAATAGGTTATAAAAAGTCCGCCCGAAGGGCGCTAATGGGTAACTTCTCAATAACCTCTGACAACTTTGAAAATTCGATATTATTACTATTAATGTCATTCCTGCGAAGGCGGGAATCCAGTGCTTTTGCGAGTTTTCTGGATTCCGGCTTTCGCCGAAATGACGTTTGGTGCCAGAACTTATTGAGAAATTACGTTTGGGAAACTTTTATTAAATAGCTTTCTTTTTCAACACTTTACCCAGCTCCGCCCTTTCAGTTACATAGCAAAATGAAATCTAACTAATTATAATTATTGCATTTTTTATTGTATAGGAAATTATAAAATAATGTTTTTTTATTCGTCCACTAATTACACAAATTTACACTAAATAGAAACTATAGCGAAACGATATCATTATTCGACGTTGGATATTCATCTTTTAATTTGTTCTTGTTGTAGACAATCTTCATATCCAACCAACTTGGGAAAATATTTAGTATATATATCTCTGTCTCTGGTAAGAATGGCGCTGCACTTTGCCGAAGCAAAACCTCCGATATAAAAATCCAACAAAAAGTGCTCTTTAAGGTTCAGCTTCCAACCACATTGAGGACATTTTACTTTTTTTTTTCGTTTCAAATATTTCATCCATGCCTGAGCTGCAGCAATGGCGGAATCAATGTCAATCGGTTCAATCCTGATTTTGTGTTCCTCTAAAAACTCGTTCAGCTCCTTGGTGTTTCCTTTAAATTGTGGCATAAGTTCTGCGAACAATATTGAGGGCGCAACCAGTTTCTCCTTTCTTGCGAGCGCAATATACAGCTTGTCTTGAAAGATTCTGAATTCATCTTTTAAAATATCAAGCAGGATGGTTGTGTCCACACAAACTCTCAATTTACTTTGCCCCTGACTTCATCCATATATTCCATTGTTGTTGGTTTACCCTTGAACTTTCCACGCCATTTCTTCTTGATTGTTTCGATTGGGTTAACGACAAGGACATATTTTTGCCCTTTTTTTCTAATATCAACGTCAGTTCCGGGAACGATACCCATTTCCTTTCTAACGGTTACAGGTATGGTAATTTGATATTTGGCAGTTACCTTAGACAATTTCTTCACCTCTCAAGAGTATACTTTTTTTACGATTGAGTATACCTTGGAATTATTAGCCTGTCAATCTATCTTTTTTGGAAGGGGATAGCCCTTTAGCACTGGAAAAGTTAAGCATCATGGACTACCTGCGTCAATCAGGAAAACTTGATCTTTACCAGGGAATGGAAAAACAACGGGGGCTGTATTCTGATGAATATTCAAATTCGCTACTATCTTCTTGCTTCCTGAAGGGCTACCCTGCCTGATTAGCTCAAAAACATCTTCAAGTTCAGGAAATATGGTCAAGCAGGCCCTAAAGATAATTGTTTTGAAAAAATTACCGATTTCTTCGAATTTTGGCTCCGGAAGGGCATTGGTTCTGCATGCCTGTCTCCTTTATCCGCATTATGCCTGTTCCTGACTGCTCAACATATCCTGCCTCACGAAATATCTTGAGCAAAACTTATATCCGTTATAATAAACACGCATAAGATCAAAGGTATCAGCGGCATCTTCGAAAGCAAAAGGCTTTTGCCGAATCTGCGGGGACGCAAAAGGAAAAGATAATCTCCGGTATTTTCAAGCATTGCTATGCTGTCTGTACGGTCGCAATAGAACTATCCTTTTGTGATAATTTTGTTAAAATCGCATAGCCCTTAAGGAAATCTCATTACTATCTCCTCCATCTCTATCTAAAAGAATATCCATTTCCTCGCCATATCTTTCTCTCTATTTATAAAAGTGATATCTATCTTAAACCGGATCATCTTGATTTTCCTTATTTGTGAAACCAATAATGTCACATCTCTTTTTTCGTCCACGTTCCCAA
>DAOURZ010000480.1 GCA_030627475.1 Deltaproteobacteria bacterium
ATATAAATTATAAGGCCATTCATCAGAGGGGTCACGCCTGTAACAGTGTGAGACTTCTTTGAAAGAAGCCATCTTTTCGCCAACATCATCAATGCGGTTTTCCTCAACCTTCCAGGCGGTCATTGCGTTAGCTTTAAAGCCCGATTTCTGGTGTCGGATTGTTGCGCCAAAACGTCTTATTACACCTCTTTTGCAAAGATCTTTTAAAGTATTCAGAAGGATTTCTTCAGAAATTCCCAGTTTCTCTGCGATTCCAAGATATGGGTGCTGCGTAATAGCAATATCTCCCTGTATTAATGAAATTATCTTTTTCTCAAGTTTAGTAAGCATGGGATATGATATAAGAAATCATACAATAAAAGTCAAGATTTTTCAGGATAAAACAGAATGTTCTGAAACAGCCTTAACAATTTAGGAACATGAACCAAATAACTTCACCAGGCAGGCGCACAGATTTAGATCGAATTTGTTTGATTTTATATCACAAAAGTTGATAGAATGGCAGATTTTGTTGATATCTTTGGGGAGAGGAATAGGTGCAGCCGGAAATTCGGAAATCAATTTTTAAAGTAATATGTAGCAGCCGCATGATAACGGCTCTTCTTATGGGCTTTAGCTGCGGCCTTCCGCTTCTTCTGACAATAACCGTGTTGCAGGCATGGATGCAGGAAGAAGGGGTCGATCTAACTGTGATCGGGCTTATGGCATTAGTCGGCCTTCCCTATACCCTGAAATTCCTGTGGGCTCCTTTTTTGGATCGTTATACTCTTCCTTTCCTTGGGCGCAGACGAGGCTGGCTTCTGATAGCCCAGATATTTCTATTTTTTTCAATTATAGCTCTGGGGTTGACTGATCCCGATCCTGATTATGGCGGGCACCCCTGGATGGTGGTATTTGCGGCATTACTTGTGACCTTTTTTAGTGCATCACAGGATATTGTTGTGGATGCTTACAGAAGAGAAGATCTTCCTGATGAGGAACTGGGACTTGGTTCTTCGCTTTATATAAACGGATACAGGATAGGAATGTTATTTGCTTCCGGCGGCGGTCTTATCCTGGCCGATCATATATCTTTTTCAACGGTTTATCTGATAATGGCTGTTTGTATGCTTCCCGGTGTTTTGACAACATTTTTTGCTTCAGAACCCGAAATTGCCGCCGGAACTCCCGAAACCTTAAAGGAAGCGGTTCTATATCCACTGATAGATTACTTCAGTCGAAAAAGTGCTTTGTGGATACTGGGCTTTATCCTTTTTTACAAGATAGGCGATACCATGGCAAGCACCATGAGTATACCATTTTATCTTGATACAGGTTTTTCAAAAACAGAAATAGGTGCGGTAGTCAAACTGTTCGGTTTTTGGGCTACCATAACAGGCGGTTTGATCGGAGGCGTATTAATGCTTCGACAGGGAATTTACCGCAGCCTCTGGATTTTTGGTTTTCTTCAGGCACTATCAACTGCCGGTTTTGCATTGCTGGCGCGGATAGGTCATAACATTTCTGCCTTGTCA
>DAOURZ010000188.1 GCA_030627475.1 Deltaproteobacteria bacterium
CAACGCAGTTAGGCGGGATGCATCGGCGCTTAAAATGTGAAGTTATTTTTGTGCGAACCCTTAGTATCGGGCATTTTTCATTTAGGAACGTGGACAAAACAACTTCAGAGACTATGCATTATAGCTTCAGGCCACCTTTGCCTGATCTCCGTTCCCTATCCCCCTAATCCCTGCCCTTCATTTCCCCATCAAAAAATTGATCATGGGGTTTATAAAAAAAGAAACAATTTCATTAAAAAAACCTGTCATAAGAAGAAAAAATATAATTACTATGCCGAAACGCTCTAATCGCATATATTGCCGCCTTAAATTCAAAGGCAGAAACATGGCAAATATCTTGCTTCCATCCAGCGGCGGCACAGGTATCAGGTTGAAAACTGCAAGTACACAATTAATGATAACGCTGTAACCGAGAATAAGGATTAAAACCGAAATAATAGGCTCTGCTGCTGAATGATACCATGACGATTCTATTCTGAGCAAAAACTGAAACAACATTCCTGAAATAAAAGCGCATGCAAAATTTGCCAGAACTCCGGCAGAAGATACATAAATAATCCCTTTGCGATAATCGCGAAGATTGGCAAAATTTACGGGCACGGGTTTGGCGTAACCGAAAATAATGGGTGATCCCGTGAGTTTCAGAATTAAGGGTAGAAGGAATGAACCAATAAAATCAAGATGTTTTATCGGATTCAGGGTAAGTCTTCCGGCCAGCATGGCTGTATTGTCTCCCATTTTATATGCAACATAACCGTGAGCAGCTTCATGAATTGTTACTGCAAACAAAAGAGGAATTATCATCGAAATCAGTTGAATTAAATCAAAATTTTGAAACATATTTTCTCACGTAAGTCATCTCGTCATTTAATGTTTTGAGCTTGCCGTTTAATTTTGCATCAAGGACAGCTCGCATTATTTCCCTGTAAATGGGTCCGGACTCAAGCCCCATTGCCTTAAGATCTTTGCCGGTTATCAAAATATCTGTGTATCTCAGCCTGGTAAAGTAATGAGATATGGCTTTCTTTACCGATTTCAGTTTGGTAGCCGCCATCATATAAAGAATAAGCTCGGTTTGAAACACTGAAAGCTGTTTATGCAGGATGCTGTTTTTAACCGGCAGATTCAGTTCAAGCCACAAAAGACATTTGTCTGCCGCAAAACGTTCATTGCAGAAAAAATTCTTCAGTTTGGGCGTTAGTTCAAACCCTGTACAAATTCTGCTTGATATCCTTTTATTGCAACTCTTTATAAGTACCAGAAAATAAACGATCCACTTCTTATAGGATTCTTCGATAAAAAGCAAATCATACCAGGACAATACCTTTTTTGCAGAACTAAAAAGTTCAACAAGTTTTTTATTGAGCTCTATATCGGGATGAATAACGCCAAGCAAACCATAATCATTAAGCCTTATGATTGCCGGTGCGGGATTTTCTTCTTCAAGGATCTGGCGAAGCTCTGCAAATAACCTCTTTCCTCTGAGGCGCTTGAAAAAATTCATTTTGACTGCATTTTTAATCAGTCTTGAAGTAAGTTTGCCAATAGAAAAACCAAAACGCTGCTCAAATCTTATGGCACGAAATACACGTGTAGGATCTTCAACAAAGCTTAAATTATGCAACACTCTTATAGCTTTTTCCTTAATATCTTTCCGTGCAGCAAAAAAATCTATCAGAATGCCAAAGTGCTCAGGAGTTAGCTGAATTGCCAGGGTATTTATAGTGAAATCCCGCCGGAAAAGGTCCAGCCTGATAGAACTCATCTCAACTATCGGAAGCGCCGCCGGAAATTTGTAATATTCCATCCGGGCTGAGGCAACGTCAAGTTTAAAACCGTCAGGAAATATTATCACTGCTGTTCCGAATTTTTTATATGTATTAATGCGGGCTCCCACCTTTTCAGCATATCTTTTCGCAAATGCTATACCGTCTCCTTCTATAACAATATCAAGATCTTCATTCGATCTGTAGAGAAACAGATCACGAACAAAACCTCCTACGACATAAGCTCTGCAATCAATTTCTGCAGCCACTCTGCCAATGTCATGCAAAATGCCAAGAATACGCTTTGGCAGGCGCTCATTCATAAAATTTATAACGTTTCTGGTTCTGGCCTGAATAGGCTCTTTTAAAGGGTCGGGCAAGTTTGCTGTGGTTTGTTGAGACTGCCTGACCAGAATATTAAGAAGATCGGTTCGTGTAATAACGCCTGTTAATTTATCATTATCAATGACAGGCAGAATTCTCTGCTTGCTTTCGATTATTTTTTGCTGAATTTCGAAAACATCTGCATCAGGCGTAACACTTGCCGGATCCGTACTCATGTATTCCTTAACCGGAATGTCGTCCAGCTTGTGGTAAATCGCTTTTTCAATAACCTGACGCGTTATACATCCCAGAAGTTCATCCTTGCCTGCTGCTTTTTCTACAACAAGCAGTGCATTAATATTGTAGCGGGTAAGTGCATTATTGGCATCCCTGCATGTAACATCCGGTCCTATCATGATTGGCGGCGACGACATAAGGTTATTTGCAAGCCTTTTTGGCTTGACTGTTTTATACAGGCTTTCAAGCAGCTTATGCTCAGCCTGGGCCAGCGTCATATCCTTGATGGTCGCAGCAGCCGCAAAAGCATGTCCTCCTCCGCCCAAAGAAGTTACTACTGCGCCAACATCAACCTCATTAATTCTACTTCTTGCCACGACATAAATCTTTTCTCCCATAAGGGCGAGTGCAAAAAGAGCGTTGTGATTTTCCATCTGAATCATTTTATGCACAAGAAAAGCAAAATCAGACACGTAATTATCAGTTGATATGCTGGTAACTACTACTTCGATACCATTAATATTGTAAAAGGTTGCTGCCTGAATCATATCATTTAAAAGACCGACTTGCTCCGAGTTTATCTCTCTTTCAAGCAAGTTGGAAATAATATTTAAATTCGCTCCTTTTGAAAGAAGATAAGCAGCTGCTATAAAATCTTCTTCTGTTGTGGAAGAAAAATTAAAAGAACCTGTATCTTCATAAATGCCAAGGCACATAACAGTCGCCTCATCAGAAGAAATGCCGATTTTTTTCTCTCTCAGGAGTCCGGTCAGTATTGATACTGTTGCACCTGCCGGTCTGATAACTTCGAAATTCCCCTTTATATCATTTACCATATCCGGATGGTGATCATATATATGTATCTCCAAATCAGATTTTTTCAGGAGAGATGAAAGTTTTCCGATACGGCTCGGTTGCCTTGTATCAACCAGCACAAGTCTTTTTACGTTTGAAAAAACTATCTCTTTAACATCCGCCATATTAAAGAGATATACCATTGATTTAATAAAGAAATTTCTTAAATTCTTCTCTTGAGAACCGGGGAAAACAATAAGAGAGCCGGCATAAAGCTTCTGTGCTGCGAGCATGGATGCCAGTGCATCAAAGTCAGCATTAACATGGGTTGTTATAATAGTTAGATTTTTATCCTGCATCTTAATTGTTTTAATCGGTTAAGGTTCAGCCTGAACATATACATATATTCGGTGTGTTTATCAAGTAGGGATACGATATACCTCCATGCCGGTATGGCAGGAAAACCCGGAAAAACATACAAATCAAAAAGTTCTTTGACTTCCGGTTCTCCTTGGATTATGCTTTGTTTTTTCCCTTTTAAAACTTTTGTTGCATGGAGGGGTGCAAAACCTGAGAATGAATATCAATAAATTTACGAAACAATTTGAAACTGTTAACATGAGAACGAATCAAACAAAAATGTTCAATGAGTTTGATGCAACAGAACTATATTGCTCGCGTTGCAAACGCTCAGTCCCTGTCAGAAAACGCCTTCTCCTGATACTTCAGGAAGGTGATAAATATGAATATCTGTGTAAATTTTGTTCCGGGTCTGTTGGAACAAAAATGGACAGGCATGAAAAACCAGGTAAACTAATTATTTAAAAGCCTGAAGGTACTAAGGCTAAGGAACGTGGACAAAATAATTTCCACACGCAGGCGCACAGATTTAGATCGAATTTGTTTGATCTCAGATCACAAAAG
>DAOURZ010000211.1 GCA_030627475.1 Deltaproteobacteria bacterium
AATTAGCTGGCACATCCAATGATCCGGGCGTCTATATTATGAAGGATGCTGAAGGAAAGGTTATTTATGTTGGCAAGGCCAAAAAACTTAAAAAAAGGCTTGCCTCATATTTCAAGGAATCCAGCCAGAAAGAATCCATTCAGAAAGATTTGAAAACAAAAGTTCTCGTTAAAAATGTTTCAAGTTTTGATACAATTATAACAAGAACCGAAAAAGAGGCACTGATCCTTGAATCGAATCTTATCAAACGATACAGGCCAAAGTATAACGTGATACTGAAGGATGACAAAAGATATCCTTCGCTTAGTATAGATGTAAATAGTCAGTATCCAGGTCTGACTATTGTTAGAAAAATTGAAAAAAACGGCGCTCAATACTTTGGCCCTTTTTCATCTTCACAAGCTGTTCGAGAAACTTTAAAAATAATTCATAAAACATTCAAGCTTCGCAAATGTAAAACAAAAAATTTCCAAAAAAGACCGCGCCCATGCCTTAACTATCAAATAGGCACATGTCTCGCGCCATGCTGTTTTTATGTTGACAAGAAAATTTATAATGAAATTGTTAAAGAAGTTATCCTGTTTTTAAAAGGAAGAACTCCTGAACTTATTAAAAAAATAAAAAAACAGATGACATCTGCGGCTAAAGATCAGGACTATGAAAGAGCTGCGGTACTCAGGGATAAATTTTTCGCACTTGAAAAAATGCTTGAAAAACAGGTTGTGGTGACTACTGATTTTAAAGATAGAGATGTAATCGCCATCGCTGATTCTCCTGAAATTTTAATTATAGCCCTGCTTTTCGTCCGTGGTGGATATCTTTTGGGAAAAAGGTGTTTCAGTTTTAATAAAACCATATCAACAGAAGCGGAAATGGTTAGTGCGTTTATACGGCAGTATTATGAAAAAACGCATTTTATTCCTCAAGAGATACTTGTTTCGATTCCTCTCGAAGATACTTGTTTGCTTGAAGATCGGCTAACCACCCTGAATCAAAAAAAAGTCAGGATGCTGTATCCCGAAAGAGGGGAAAAAGCCCAACTTATCAAGATGGCAGCACATAATGCACAAAACAGCCTTAAAGATCTGACAGCTTCTATTGCCACTGGAATGGATATTTCCATCAGACTTCAAAAAAGGCTCAAAATGGACAAAATGCCGGAACGGATAGAATGCTTTGACAACTCCAATATATCCGGAACAGAGCCGGTGGCAGGTATGGTGGTTTTTGAAAATGGCAAACCAAACAAGTCATTATATCGCAAGTACAAAATAAAAACAGTTAATAAACAAGATGATTATGCATACATGGCTGAAATACTTACCAGACGCTATGGCAAAGGAGAAAAATCCAGGCCTTATCCTGATTTACTTGTAGTAGATGGCGGCAAAGGGCATCTAAATATTGCTTTATCAATTATAAAAAAGTTTAAACTTGAAAAATACTTTGAAATAATAGGTATAGCAAAAAAAGATGTAAGCAAGGGAGAAACAAGCGATAAAATTTATCAGCCGGGCAGAGTAAACCCTGTTAATTTCAGCAGGGAAGAGGATCTACTTTTATTTTTACAAAAAATAAGAGATGAAGCTCACCGTTTTGCAATCTCTTTTCATCGTAAACGTCGAAACAAGAAGTCTGTACATTCTATCTTTGATACCGTTCCGGGTATAGGCAAAAAAAGAAAGAAAATTTTACTTAAACATTTCGGTAGCATAGATAAAATACGTAAAGCAACACTTGAAGAACTTGTATTGCTGCCCGGGATAGATAGTAATATAGCAGAAGCATTAAAGCGGATTTTAGGCGCTTAGATCTGAAATTTGGTAGAGTATAATACTCCCCAAAAACCGGAAAGTTGTTTTAAGGTGTAAAATGAACATATGATCAAGCATATCCTGATCAACAAAAAGGAGGCTCATTTTCCCAACTATCCAGTGAATATGGAGTTCATTCAAAACTATTTTTATTTTTTCTGCCGCATAGCGGCTTCGTCCAACAATCAAATCACTTGACTGAAAAGATTGAAAGACAAAGCAGATAAGAATGAAATCAGCTTTCCTGCTCTTGCGAAAAAACTAACTGAGTTTAAGCAAAAATACACCTCCGATTATTTGAAAATCAATATTCAGTCCAATGGTGCTGGGCCGGCTTGAAAAGGCACAGGGGGTTGGGGTATTGACTATCATAAATAGTTCCCGTGCCGGACAATCTCTCCTTCTACAAGGTAGATTACTTCTTTTGCGATATTTGTGGCATGGTCTGCTATCCGCTCAAGGTGGCGGGAAACCAAAAGCAGGTTAATCAGATAACTCACACGATTGGGGTGCTCGCCGATAGCATGTTTGACCACGTCATAGGCTTCATTCAGCATATTATCCACATCATCGTCTAAGGTGCAAACATGCAAAGCAATGTCCACGTCCATGTTCACAAAGGCATCCAGACTATTCTTGAGCATGAATTCGCTCTTTTCTGCCATCAGAGAATAATCGAATGCAATGTCAAGCCTCTTTCGTTTCGAGATAATGCATACCCGTTCAGCGATATTCACTGCTTCATCCCCGATTCTTTCCAAGTCGTTGTTGATCTTGATTACAGCTATGAGAAACCTGAGATCTACGGCAACGGGCTGATGCAAAGCCAGTATTTTTAAACATTCTTCCTCCAATTCTACTTCAAACTCATCTATCTCATAATCACTCTTAATGATTTTCTCCGCAAGATTCGCATCTCTTAACTCAATGGCCTTAATAGCCATGCGAACACGTTCTTCGACCATGGCGCCAAGAGAGAGGATCATCTTTTTTATTTTTTTAAGTTCTCTTTGAAAATGTATGGTCATGATAATTCCCCGTTTCTTATCCGAATCTTCCGGTGATGTAATCTTCTGTTTGCTTAAGTTTCGGCCTTGTAAAAATGCTATTGGTTTCACCTGTTTCAATAAGTTCTCCCAGATAGAAAAAGGCTGTTATATCTGAAACCCTGGCAGCCTGCTGCATATTATGTGTAACGATAATGATTGTGTATGTTTTTTTTAACTGGTGGATTAATTCTTCTATTTTCTGGGTAGCAATGGGATCAAGAGCCGAGCAAGGTTCATCCATTAGTAATATTTCGGGTTCCACAGCCATGGCCCGGGCTATGCATAGTCGCTGTTGCTGCCCTCCTGACAGGCCAAGGGCCGATTCATGGATTCTGTCTTTAACTTCATCCCAGATAGCCGCCAGTTTAAGACTCTCTTCCACTCGATTTTCAATAATGCCCTTATTTTGAATGCCATTTACTCTTAAGCCATAAGCCACATTCTCAAAAACGCTTTTTGGAAAAGGGTTGGGTTTTTGAAATACCATACCTATTCGCCGACGAAGTGAAACAACATCCACATCCGGATCGTAAATATTCTGATCATCCAGAAAAATACTTCCCTCGACGCGACTGTAAGAGATTAGATCGTTCATACGGTTCAGGCAGCGCAGCAGAGTGCTTTTTCCGCATCCGGACGGGCCGATAAAAGCTGTTACCTCATGGGCATAAATATTCAGCAAAATATCTGTCAGCGCCTTAAAATCTCTGTAAAAAAAATTAACTCTTTTATTGCAATTTTTAATGATTTTTCCATAGTCAATCCGAATCAACGCTGCTTTTGTAATCGTGCCCTGTAAATGATTGCCAGAAGGTTTAAGCCCAAAACAAGGGCGATAAGCACAAGGGATGTGCTGTACTGGAGGTGACGTGTTGCTTCTATTTCCGTGCCGGCAGTTGCCAGAACATATATA
>DAOURZ010000098.1 GCA_030627475.1 Deltaproteobacteria bacterium
CAAAGCAGTGCAGTATTGGAAATACTGCAGAAACAACGAGCTGTTTCGAGGACTTTTGCGAATGAAGATTGATTCAGGATATGGTGAGCATGGTGTTGTCTGGATTTTTAGGGAGGCAAAACAAAAAGGGCATTCCCCTTATAATTTGATGGAATGCCCTTTTTAAAGTCATAAATATTGGTCTAAATCGTAGTAACATTTGTTGCAGCAGGACCTTTTTGACCCTGTTCAATGTCAAAAGTAACTCGATCGCCTTCATCAAGAGACTTGAAACCATTTGCATTGATTGCTGAATGATGAACAAATACATCCGGACCATCTTCCTGCTCAATGAAACCAAACCCTTTACCGCTATTAAACCATTTTACAATTCCATTAGCCATAATTAACACCCTCCTTTTCAGAAATTCTCATAGTTCCAGACTTCAGAGTGCCACTTTGACAAATGGTACTTTCCTTTAGAACGAAACCGGCCAGCCAATTAAGAACAAGCCTTTATTGATTAAAAGAATAATAACACCTTTTAGGTTAAAAGCAAGTTTTATTATTGGATTTTTTCAAATAGGTTATCGGAATTCATTCTAAAGCCTAATAATAGCAATCGTGAACCGAATATTCTAAAAAAAACCTTAGGAACGTGGACGAAATAAAATCAACAACTTTAACCTTGATCCAGTCTGCACATAAAATTCTATTTCGGAATAGCTGGTTCACAAGTGACATATGCATCCAAAGCCTCTATCTATAATAGTTTAAAATTATTAAACATATTTAAATGGTATTATTTGTTCTGTTTTTATAACATACTGAAAACATTAGCATAAAAATAAGTTGAATATTTACAAAATGCCTATGCTGTTAAATTAGCGCCCTTCGAGCGGATTTGCCATAACTTGTTTATTTAATGCTCAATAAAATGAAAATTTTTATGCTATTAGATTATTTATCTTGTCAAAACGTCAGTGTTCAATTAAGAATTAAATAAAATTATCTCAAATCCTGTTCAAAAAACAACCGTCCTGTGCGGAAGCTAAGGAACGTGGACGAATTAACATAGGGAGAGCAAAAATAGCTCGCTATTTCAAAATAGCCGAACTTTTCGGGATCATAAAAGATAGCCTGAATAAAAAAGAAAGAAAAGGGGGCAAACTGAAATGGACAACAAGATAAAACCGGCATTTGATATGGATCACGCACTGGAAGTAACTGATGGTGACACGGAATTTTTAAAGGAACTAATAGAAATATTTAATGCCGATTTTCCTGAAAGACTTGAGCGAATCTCCATGGCCATAAAGGAAAAAGATTCCAATGTCCTAAATGAGGCAGGCCATGCCCTGAAGGGATCTTCGGGCAATCTAGGGCTAACTCGTGTATATGAGCTTTCCTGGAAACTTGAAAAAATGGGTAAGGCAAAAAATATGGAAGGGGCGAATAAGATCTTCAAACAACTTAAAGAAGAGCTTGAAAGGGTTAAAAATTTTGTTTCACAATCCGGGTGGGAGAAAACATGAAAGCGCTAGTTGTAGAAGACGATCTTAGCACACGCCTGCTCATAAAAAAGATAGCTGAAAGCGAGGGGTACGAGGTCATAGAGGCAGAAGATGGCTACGAGGGATGGAGGATATTTCAAAAAGAAAAGGACAATATTTATATTGTTCTTCTTGACTGGATGATGCCGAAGATGGACGGTATGAAACTCTGCCGACAGATAAGAAAGGCATTTAGCACGCATTATATCTATATCCTGCTTCTGACATCAAAGCGAAATATAGAGGCCATTGTCGAAGGCCTCGAAACAGGCGGCGATGATTACATGACAAAACCCTTTTCAAGACGTGAGCTTGTTGCCCGCATCAGGGTGGCAGAGAGAGTTGCAGCTCTTGAACGTAAGCTAAGCGAGGCAAACAGTAAACTGCATGTCCTGGCCACTACAGATCCTCTTACCGGAATTCTGAACAGAAGGGAGTTCTTAAAGCGCCTTCAGGACGAAATTTATCGCGTTTCCCGTGAGAAAAAATTCTACACCCTGATCATGCTAGACATTGATTACTTCAAAAGGGTCAATGACACCATGGGACACACCGCAGGCGACATGGTTCTGATCGAAATAACAAACAGGATAGGAACAGAACTGAGGCCCTACGATCTTATCGGCAGATTTGGAGGAGAGGAGTTTCTCATCGGCATACCAATGGCAAATAATGAAATCGGAAAAAATATTGCCGAGAGAATCCGCACCTCAATCTGTAACAAGCCCTTTAATGCAGGGAATGGAAAGCTGGATATTACTGCGAGCCTTGGCTTGACAAGCGTCATCCCTACAGGAAACAAAAAAAACATGCTTAATCTTTTGGAAGATATGATAGAAAAAGTGGACAGCTCCCTTTATATAGCTAAGGATGAGGGAAGAAACAGGGTAATAGTATATGGTGAATAAGCGGACAAAAATTTCTAATTCTGAACGAGATAGGGAACATAGACGAAATAACTTCTCCGACTATATGCATCACAGCTTCAGGCCGCCTTTGCCTAATCCCGTATTCAGCCTCATATTCCAAAAATTTGGTTAGAGATTTCCAGCTTGTTGAGATTGCTTTCTTATGTCTTCAAAAACACAAGACCTGCCCACCCTTTTTCAAATTTTTTCCATTTACAATCAAAGTATTTTTCTGTGTACAAATCAATTAAAACTGAAACTTCATCCTGTTTTATTCCGGAAAGAATAACTGCTCCATTGTTTTCAGTTAATTCTGCTATGTTTCGATATATAGATATTAGTGTCGGATATCTCAAATTTGCTATTATCAGAGTAAAACTATTATTAAAATATTCCAGGGAATGATCACTGACTTCAAATTTATCCTCAAGGCCGTTAATTTTGCCATTTTCTTTGGCTTCGTTCATAGCACACGGATCTATATCTATTCCTGCCGCCTTTTTTATTCCAAAGCGTAAAGCACTTAATGCCAGAACTCCGGAGCCTGTTCCGATATCAAGAACGCTTGTTTTATCTTTATCTTCCAATAAATTTATTTCATTTAAAACATACTCTATGCCTCTTATTGCCAGCCTTGTAGTTGGATGTTGGCCATTACCGAATGAAACGCCCTGCCATATATCAATTACCACATCATCCGCTTTGGGTTTATAAGTAAATCCAGGCGGCTTCAGAATGACGTGTTTTGATATGCGAACGGCCTTGTTGAAAGACTTCTCTATAAATGTCCGGCCATAATGAGTTGTATACGTCAAAAAATTTTCTGTTACCAGATCTCTTATGAGTGATTTTATTTCTTTTCTTCTTAAAGAATATTTTTGGGATAATGCTTTTTCCAGCTCTCCCTGGGTAATTTTTTTTTGGCTATCTTCGATAATATCAAGCAATTCCTTTTTGATCATTTTTTTATCTGCCTGTAAATACAATCTTTATAATCCTCCAGAAAATATTTTCAGAAAAAATGCTGTATCCGGATATTATTACCACACCCCGACATTTCGATAAGAAACGTAGATGAATTAACTTCCCCGTTTCTAACGAACATATCAAGACTTTTAGCAAGTCCTTGATATGCAAAAAAAATCTTATATCATGGCCGTTGATTAATATCCAACTGATTTAAATTTATCAGGGTTGCAATCTGCAAAAAAACAATTTATATTTTTTAGAACACTTTTTCGAAACACGAAAAAGCCAAAAAGGTAAAAGATAAAAGGAGATAAAAATAATGACTGATTATTTAGATGTTACTCTTTACAGTGGCGGGCATAGGGGAGCCGAGGCCGAGTTTGGAAAACTTGCAGAACACTGGGGGATTCAGGAAGTTAACTTTTCGTTCGAGAAACACAGTATTGAACGTACCAGAGGTGTCCGGATGCTGACTTCGGAAGAACTTGACAAGGGAGATGTAAGCATGGAAATAGTCTCTGCCCGCATGGGACGGAATTATTCAAAAGCTGAAAAAATACGAAAGGTCATACAGTCTATTTTTCACATGGTCAACAATGGCTACCACGTTCTGGCGATCGGATGGATACAGCCGGATGACACTGTCAAAGGGGGAACCGGGTGGGGGGTTGAGCTTGCAAAGCTATTTAACCGTCCAATCAACGTATATGATCAGGAACGTAAAAAGTGGTTCTCATGGAAGGATAACCAATGGATTGCTGAAACGCCCGTTATCATCGACAAAACATTTGTCGGAACAGGAACCCGAAATCTCAGTGACGAAGGCCGCAAGGCAATTCACAAACTTTTCGAAATTTCCTTTGGGCCCGCAAAAGAAAATTGACTTTCAAGCACTTCCCAGCGAAGGTAGGCTGTTTTGATTTTATCTTCCACTTCAGCAAGATGTGCCTGGACACTTGCGATTTCCTCTTTTCCTTTTTTGTAAAACATGGAATCAGACATAATCGCATACAATTCTTTTTGCTCAGCTTCAAAGGTGTCGATCTTAAGGGGCAGTTCCTTAAGTTCCCGCTTTTCTTTAAACCCGAGCTTGCGCTCCTTCGGGCGACTGCTTTCAGACCCGTGTTTATTGCGAGACTGTTTTTTCGACAGGCGCTCCTGTTGGGGCTGTGGTCTTTGAATCAACCAGTCATCGTAACCACCGACATATTCGTTTACCTGGCCTTGACCCTCAAAGGCCAAGGTGTTTGTAACCACATTGTTCAAAAAAGCCCGATCATGGCTTACAAGTAAAAGGGTTCCCTGGTACTCAAAAAGAAGTTTTTCTAAAAGTTCCAGGGTTTCCGCATCAAGATCGTTGGTGGGCTCATCCAGTACAAGAACGTTGGCAGGTCTTGTAAAAAGCTTTGCGAGAAGCAGCCTGTTTCTTTCTCCCCCGGAAAGAACATGCACCGGTGTACGGCATCTCTCCGGTGAGAAAAGAAAATCCTGAAGATAACTTATTGCATGGCGCTTTTGGCCGTTAAAAACAATAAAATCGTTTCCTTCGCAGATATTCTCCTGAACGGTTTTGTGTGTATCTAATTGTGCTCTGAGCTGGTCAAAATAGGCCACCTGAAGATGGGTACCATGACGGACATGCCCTTCATGCGGAGAAATTTCTTTTAAAAGGATTTTTAACAGAGTTGTTTTGCCAACACCATTGGGGCCGATGATACCTATCTTGTCCCCGCGCATGATTACAGTGGCAAAATCCCGGATGATATGGGTTGCACCATACAGGAAACTGATATTTTTTGCTTCGATAACAAGCTTTCCGGTTCTTTCCGTCTCCTGAATCTGTATCCTGACATTGCCGCTTTGTTTGCGACGCTCCCGAAAAGCTGCCCGCATCTTTTTCAGGGATCTGACACGTCCTTCATTTCTGGTGCGGCGAGCCTTAATGCCCTGCCTGATCCAGGTTTCTTCCTTTGAAAGTTTTTTATCAAACACCCTGTTCCGGTTTTCTTCGGCTTCAAGAAAAGCCTCTCTTTGTTCCAGATAAGTTTTATAATTACAGTTATAAGAAACAAGGCTGCCCCGATCCAGTTCCATTATCCGGTTAGCGATTTTTTTCAGAAAAGCACGGTCATGAGTAATAAAGAGCAGGGTTGTTACGTTGCGCAGAATAAATTCCTCCATCCATATGATGGAGTCGATATCAAGATGGTTTGTCGGCTCATCCAGCAGAAGAATGTCCGGCTGCATGGCAAGGGCACGAGCAAAAAGCGTACGTCGTTTCATACCTGCTGAAAGGTCTGCGAATTTTTTTTCAGGGTCAAGACGGGTCCTGGATAGAATGCTTTCGACCTGCCCCAAAAGTTCCCATCCGTTGTTGGAATTCAACCTGTTTTGCAGTTCATCCCGTTTTTTTACAAGTTTTTTGGTATTTACAGTCTCAAGCCGGTTGCATATCCTGTTGTACTCGGCCAGTGCCTTACCATTCGGACCCAGACCTTCTGCAA
>DAOURZ010000424.1 GCA_030627475.1 Deltaproteobacteria bacterium
ATAATACATTCTTTCCTGATGAATATAACTTTATGAATGTACAGGAAAAAATGGCTGCTTAATTTTGGTTACACTCAAAAGAATTGCCGTAAGATTTCGAGGCGCTTAATTTTTCAGTCGGGCAAATATTTCTTCAAACTTTTTTTCTTCCTCAATCCTCATCATAGTACGAGGAATATCAGGAGGGATATCTTTCCCTGTAGCGATTCTTTTTGCTATTCCGCCTGGGTTGTACGGAAGAAGTTCGCATGTGGTAATTCCTGCATTTTTCAGGAAACAGCTTATTCGGGTCAGGTTTTCGGTTGTTGCAGTAATTTTGGGTACAAGGGGTAGCCTTGGTATGATTCTGACGTTTGGCTCCTTTACAAGATCAGCAAGATTACTAAATATCTGTTTATTACTTTTCCCGGTATACTGTTCATGTTTACGAAAATCGTACAGCTTGATATCATAAAAGATAAGGTTAATATATGGTAGAAGTTTTGTTTTAAACTCATCAAGGTTAAACATCCCGGAGGTCTCTATTGCAATGTGGATGTTATTCGCCTTCAATTCCTTCATGACTTCACCAACGTAATCCATATAGAGCGCTGGTTCTCCGCCCGAAAAGGTTACGCCTCCTTTTGAGGTTTCATAAAAGATATGATCACTCAGGAGTATTTCAATCAAGTTGCTGACGGAATAGTGCCTGCCGATAATCTTGAGCGCTGTTGTCGGGCACGCTTCCGCACATTCGCCGCAGGCCGTGCACCTGTCCCGTATAATCCTGTCTGCTTGTTCGAAGCTTATAGCGCCTTCAGGACAAACTGTTTTACAGTCTCCGCAATTTATACAAAGCCTGGAATAAAAGGCGATTTCCTGGCCGCTCTTCATGGACTCCGGATTGTGGCACCATAAACATGAAAGAGGGCATCCTTTCATAAATACGATAGTTCTTATACCAGGCCCGTCATCAAGGGCAAAGTGGTGTATGTCGAATATTAAAGGCTTGTGCTGGACATGAAGTGGTTTTTTATTTTTGTTCATACCATGCGCCTGTCACCTTATGGTTCGCAAAAACCACAGGCCTACCTAATAGATATGCCGAGAATTTTTACAAACTCTTGATGCGCAAGAGATCAGTGCAGATCAAATCAAAAATCGCTCAACTTGGGTGTTACCATTAATTGCAGATGCCTGGACATATAGGCAAATTTATAAAGATAGTTAAGATTGCCGTCAATAGTTACATCCAGCCTCAGAATTGAACCAAGAATGTCGGGTTTTGGTGAAAGGAGATAGTCCATAAGCGCCTTCGCGTCTTTGAAATTCACGGTGACATTTGTTCTGTTTATAATTTTTTCATAAACTTTCATTCGGTTATCTCTAAAGATAGCTGCCACTGTAATCTTGTTATCTCTGCTCTTAAAAAGATATCTGCCGTTAAAGTTTTCGATGTTTTTTTTAAAGTCTTTATCAAGCAAGAAAACCAGGCCCATTAATTTTAGCAATTGTTCGAGAAACTCTTCTGCAAACTCGGATTCAATGCAGTTGATAAAATGTTTCCGCAGTCTCTTTGCCCGGATATTACGCAGCAGAATATAATTTAAAATATTTTCCAGCATCATAACCTCCTATCGCCCTTGGGACGAGCTGATAAGCTAATGAGCTATTGAGCTTACCAACCATTATTGCAAATTGATAGTCTCTAACATATTGATAAAAGATAGAGCTTTCCATAGTATCAAGTTACTCAAATGCCGGTAGTCCCCACAAAACAATGCGGGTCAATAATTTCAAG
>DAOURZ010000295.1 GCA_030627475.1 Deltaproteobacteria bacterium
TCCCTTATTTCAGCAAGCATGAGAACAGATAGAGGATAGTAGATCATGGGTTTGTCATAAAGAGGCAGGAGCTGTTTGCTTACAACTCTGGTAATCGGATAAAGCCTCGTGCCTGAACCTCCGGCAAGTATTATTCCTTTCATGAAGATGTATCCTTTTTGCGGATTGATGAAACCGTGAACCCTTACCTTTTATTAAGATTTCTGATTTTTTTTTATGTTTTTACTTTTATTACAACATAAATCAAGACTTAAATTTGGGTGTCAACGTTGACTCTGGGTTTAAGTTGCCAAAATTATCAAGATTGTTGCCGTTTTCTTTCAAGGGAATGTGAACGAAATAACTTCTCCATGCAGGCACACAGATTCGGGTCGCATTTGTTTGATATCAGAATACCCTGTATGCTTCCTGTCTATCTAACCGGGCTTGGGACTTGCCTTGACTTCCATAATTGAAAAGTATAGGTTCACCCTTAGAAACGTGGACGAAATAACTTCCACAAGTAGGCGCACAGATTTGGGTCAGGAATGGATCAAGGGTGGTTGAAGATTGACGTATATTAGAAAAAAGGTGCTTTAAAAATAGATGAAAAAAATACTAAACAAGAAGTTATTAATTTTAATTCTGATAGATATTGTTTTATTGGCTATTTCTTACCTTCTGGCCAACGTTGTGCGGTTTGATGCCAAAATTGGGGCAAGTGAACTGATAGTTATAAAGCAGACAATTGTTCCCATAATCCTGTGCAAAATGGTGGTGTTTTACTTTTTCAACCTTTACCGCGGTATGTGGCGCTATACAAGCATTGTTGATTTGCTCAATGTGATAAAGGCGATAGCGGTGAGTTTTGCGATACTTATCACTTTAATCCTTGTGTGCAGCAAATTTCAGGGGTTTTCGCGGTCCGTGTTTGTTATTGACGCTGTTTTTTCCCTGATATTAATAGCAGGGATAAGGCTTGTCATTCGACTCCTTTTATCTAACAATATTTTTTCTTTTAATAAGCAGGATATCAATAGCAGCAAACATAAGAAATTGATCATAATCGGCGCGGGGGACGCTGGAGAAAAAGTTGTTCGTGAGATTTATGATAATCCAAAAATGAATTACAGGGTCGTCGGTTTTGTTGATGACGATGGAAATAAGGCTGGCAAACAGATCCATGGAATAAATATTCTCGGCAAAATCAATGAGCTTAAAGATGTTGTAAATAACAAAGGTGCGGATGAAATTCTGATCGCTATGCCGTCTATGTCTGGAAAAGAGATGCGGCGTATTGTGGATATTTGTGAGTTGATAAAGATTCCATATAAAACACTGCCGGGCATGGGGGAAATTATTGACGGCAAAGTCAGTATCAAAACAATTCGGGATGTTTCATACAAAGATCTTCTTGGCAGGCATTCTGTCCAACTGGAAAATGATAAGATTTCGGATTTTTTGAAAAACAAATGTGTTTTGATTACAGGAGCCGGTGGTTCGATCGGTTCCGAACTCTGTCGCCAGATCTGCAAGCATGGACCCTCCCTTGTGGTTTTGTTTGATGCAGGCGAAACTAATTTATATTCGATTCAGATGGAACTTAAGCACGTAGTTACCTACTTGAAATATCGAGCTGTGCTCGGTCGGATACAAGACAAGGAATTGGTTGATGAGGTCTTCAGAAAATACAAACCCGATGTAGTTTTTCATGCAGCCGCCTATAAGCATGTTCCGCTGGTGGAAAGAAATCCATGGGAGGCGGTATCTTCTAATATTGTCGGGACAAATACTCTCGTCAAAGCGGCAATTGCCCACAAGGTCGGTCGATTTGTACTTGTTTCTACAGATAAAGCTGTGCGGCCTACCAACGTAATGGGGGCGTCAAAGCGCATTACTGAAAAAATTATGCAATTTCATCCATCAGGTCCGACCAGGTTCATGGCAGTGCGTTTCGGGAATGTGATCGGTTCTTCGGGTTCAGTAATTCCCCTTTATAAGAATCAAATCAAAAAAGGTGGCCCAGTCACTGTTACGCATCCGGAAATAACCAGGTTTTTCATGACCATAGAGGAGGCCTCACAACTCATACTTCAAGCATTTACCATGGGTGATGGGGGTGAGATCTTTATCCTTGAAATGGGAACGCCAATCAAAATACTTGATATGGCGAGAGACATGATCCGTCTTTCCGGCAAGGAACCTGATACAGATATTGAGATAAAATTCATAGGCCTCAGGCCGGGTGAAAAACTTTACGAAGAATTGATTACAGAGGGCGAAGGGATTGTAAAAACCGGGCATAAAAAGATTTTGGTATTGAAGAACAACGTTCCAACGGAAGGTCTGACTCCCCATGAGACAAACCTTGACAATTTGAGCTGTCTTGAAGAAAAAATAAAGGAATTGAAGGTGCTGGCTGATTCACACGATGCAAAAGGTATTAAGAAGAAGATGAAAGAGATTGTGCCGGAGTATACGATTTCAGATGATGAAGCGGTAGTGTAAATATGAAAAATCAGAGCATGTTAAAAATTGAGAAGCTTTTGAAAAAAGGGGTTAAGATACCCAATCCTGATAGCGTTGAAATCGGCAGTGAAGTAAATACAAACAGAATTTCCGGTGAGGGCGTTGTTATTTATTCCGGATGTAAAATTTTTGGAAGTTCTACCCTGATTTTAAAGAATACAAAGATTGGATATGAA
>DAOURZ010000422.1 GCA_030627475.1 Deltaproteobacteria bacterium
AACCGGAAATTTCATTTTAGGTCCTTTTTCAAAACATGATTTAAATCCCTTTTCACATGCAGAAATAAACTGTGTTGGAATTGATCCACCGGTAATTTTGTTTTCAAATACAAATTTTTCTTCTGTAATCGGCTCCATATAGCCCGCTATACGGCCAAACTGCCCGGCACCACCTGTTTGTTTTTTATGTGTATAGTTAAATTCAGCCAGTTTCGTAATGGTTTCTCTGTAAGATACAGTAGGCGTACCGATTGTAACTTCTGCTTTGTACTCACGACGCATCCTTTCTACATATACTTCAAGGTGCAGCTCTCCCATTCCTGAAATAATTGTATCGCCTGTCTCTTTGCTTACATACGCTCTAAAGGTTGGATCTTCCTTGGAAAAACGGTTCAGCGCCTTGGACATATTGATTTCAGCCGCACTATCTTTGGGAATAATAGCAAGTGAAATAACCGGATTAGGGATAAACATGGATGTCATCGCAAGCTTAATGTTTTTAGATACAAAGGTATCACCTGAAGCACAATCAATACCAAAAAGTGCTCCTATATAGCCTGCCGATATTTTTTCTATCTCCTCCATCTGGTTTGCATGCATGCGGGCAAGTCTGCCAATTTTTACCTTTTTTCCGGTCCTGATATTAAAAATTGTAGCTCCTTTTTCAAGTATTCCCTGATAAACACGTACATATGTAAGCTGCCCGTATTGTCCTTCTTCTATCTTGAAAGCATAAGCAACAAGCGGTTTTTGTGAATCATTGAAAAGAAGTACTTCAGCCTCATTATTGTTCAGATCAAGGGCTTTATTTTCTATTTCATCCGGAGAGGGCAAAAAGTTTGTTGCTGCATCAAGAAGCGGTTGAACCCCTTTATTTTTATAGGCAGAGCCCATGAAAATCGGAGTCATTTCACGAGAAATCGTAGCTTTTCGTACAGCGGAAATAAGCAGTTGTTCCGTAACGTTATCCTCAAGAGCTGCCTCCATCAGTTCATCTGAAAACATCGAAGCAGTATCAATCAGTTTTTCACGCTTTTCAACTGCTTCCGATAAAAGATTTTCAGGAATATTTTCCGTACGTATTACCTCTCCATTTATACCATCAAAATAAACGGCCTTCATAGAAACCAGGTCAACTATACCTTCAAAATTTGCTTCAAGCCCTATTGGAATTTGCATGAGAGCTGTATTATGCCCAAGCTTAGTTTTTAACTGTTCGATTACGCGGGAAGGGTTGGCTCCGCTCCTGTCACATTTGTTAATAAAGGCAATACAAGGCACCTTGTATCTCTTCATCTGCTGATCAACAGTAATGGACTGAGACTGAACACCTCCCACAGAACATAGAATAAGTATGGCGCCGTCAAGAACCTTTAAAGCTCTTTCTACCTCTATTGTAAAATCAACATGCCCCGGGGTATCAATGATATTAATCTCGTGTTCCTGCCATTCACAGTAAGTTGCAGCTGAAGCTATAGTTATGCCGCGTTCCTTTTCAAGCTCCATGGAATCCATTGTCGCACCAACACCATCTTTTCCTTTCACATCATGGATTGCATGTATGCGTTTGGAGTAAAAGAGAATTCTTTCGGTAAGCGTGGTTTTGCCTGAATCAATGTGTGCGCTTATGCCTATGTTTCTGACTTTTTCAAAAGCTTTTTCCATAATGTTCCTATCCCTATGAGCGTGGAAGCTATTTCGTTCAGGTTCCTACGTAGTATAATATTACAAAAACTGAAAATAAAAAATCCCACATTTGGAATTATACCATATGGGGATTTATTATTATAATAAT
>DAOURZ010000446.1 GCA_030627475.1 Deltaproteobacteria bacterium
CAAATTCTTCAATAATTTTTGGTGTAACTTTGGATTGCAGATATTTTACCTCGCATAGAGTGTAAACTTTATCTTCTCTATCGTATGCCAGATCAATTTGATAACCTCGTTTTTCCATATCCGTCTTCCGATTAAAAAAGGCTCCGGACTTATACCTGACCGATTCAAATCCAAGTATTTTGGCAAACAATCTTTGATTTTTCCTACACATCCTTTCGAAAGCGAATCCCAGCCATTTGTAATGAGAATCCGTGTTTAAGGCAAGGGAAGGATTGCTGTTAAAATTGCCTTCATCAATATTTCTCTCAATCGGTTTTATAAATTTAAAATAAAACTGAAGATAGGCGTCACTGATACCATATCGGGCAAGAAGGCTGTTTTCCTTGAGATTAAATGGGGTGTATTTTTGAATAAAGCCGCATAGCTCCAAATCAAGTAAAAGAGAACTCAAGGTTCCGCCCGACTGCAATTTAAGATGTTTGAGTATTTGATTACGATTAGCAAAACTTCGTTTACTCAGAAAATCTATAATTTTTTTGTAGTTCTTGTTTCTTTCCAGACTACTAATGAAAATACGTTTATATTCGTGGGAAAAAAAGCTGCCGGCAGTAAATGAGTTCTTACAGAGACTTAAAAATACAGACGTTTCCTGGTTGATCCACTTCAGGTATTCCGGGATTCCACCAACACTAAGACAGGCGTCCATGATTTCTCTATCGGACCTTTTTTTCAAAAACTGTCTTGTCTCGACCAAGCTGAATTCTTTAAGAGAAATTTCATACAAGGAGCGATTGTATAGCGCTTTTGAATGAAGGATATTATTAACCATAAACGATGGCGAGGAGCCGCATAAAACAAAAATCAGTTTTTGATTGTGACGGAAATGGTTATCCCAAAAGTATTTGAGTTCTGAAATAAATTTATCTTTATAATCAGCCAACCACTGAACTTCTTCAAAATAAAGTGTCCAAATCCCTTTTTTAACAACATCGGCAATGAGCTTAAAAAATTCTGTCCAACTTCGGATTTTGACTTGTGCCAATAAAGCATTATCGCTGTATTCAGAAAACTGCCACATCACATGTTCCATCTGTTCAGGTTGCGACAATCCTTCGATACCTTCAAATTTCAAAATATTTCGTTTCCTGAATGCCTGTTCAAGAAGTTCGGTCTTTCCAACCCGTCGTCTGCCATAAACGACAACTATTGAAGCCTCGCCACTGTTGCTGATTTCGGACAGCTTCTCCAGTTCATGGTTCCTTCCGACAAAATTCTTATTACATTTTATCGTTTTGGGTTTCATTTGATTGTTTTTTCTTGATATCATAATAAGTTGTCTTGCAGTTATAGAAATAATAACCAGCTTGCCCTGGATGAAAACGTTTTTTTATAGATTGGCATTTTTTAGCCATTTAGTCAATAATTTTTCCCTTTTGGCTATAATTGCCATATAAAATATAGCCAATTAAGCAACTATTTATACGATTTGGCTTGATTTAAAGACTTTAAAAACAAAACTTTACATCCGGCATAGCTGAAGATCCGGTTGCACTGTGCGCCTGTCAATTCCCGGATACATTCTGGACATCAATCGCTTCCGGCCATAGAGCGAGCGGCCAATATGCCAGTCTGTGTTTTTTGCA
>DAOURZ010000094.1 GCA_030627475.1 Deltaproteobacteria bacterium
AATTATGCCGGATATGATTGAAGTCGGAAGTTTTATTGGTTTGGCAGCAATGACAGCTTCTGAAATAACGATTAAAAACGTTAACCTTGATGACTTAGGAATGATACCGCAAGCATTCAGAAAACTTGGGATAACAGTAGAACAAGTTAAAAATGATATTCGGATTCCTAAACAAGAAAAGTATGAAATAGAAACCTTTATTGACGGTTCTATTATGACGATTGCAGATGCACCCTGGCCGGGATTAACTCCTGATATATTAAGTGTTATATTAGTAACTGCAACTCAAGCAAAAGGGAGCGTACTGATTCATCAAAAGATGTTTGAAAGCCGTCTGTTTTTTGTTGATAATTCACTGGCTCAAAATGATGAATGGGAAAAGCTCTTGTTTAAAGCTATTGCACCTCTTAAAAAAAAATGGATATCTCATCCGATAAAAGATGATGACGAGATACTTGATCTCGCTGTAGAGGCCGGATGCTGGTATGTATATCAGGCTATTGTGGATACTTCTGATCATATCCGCAAAAAGGTAAAAAGGCTGAAAGAACGCGGCATTGGAGTTGAAGGCACTATTCTTCTGGGATTAGATGATCATGACGAAGATTATATTAAACGACTTGTGGATTTTCTGCTGGAAATAGATCTGGATCTTGCAGAGTTTACTATTCTTACGCCCTTCCCACATTCTCCTGTCAGAAAACAATTGGAGAAGGAAAACAGAATAATTCATAATGACTGGAAACATTATACTGCTGGTGAAGTTGTTTTTAAACCAAAAAAAATGAGCGTGGACTCACTGCAAAAAATGTATGAATATGCATGGGAAGCATTCTATGCTGATTGCTGTAAAGAGATAAAAATGGCGAAACTGTATCTTCAGGTTATTGAAAAAGAAAAAAAAGACGGAACATATAATAACATCAACCTGAGTTCAAAACGATCATGGCCGGAAACCGGCAAAAAGGATAAAGAATTATGAAAATCCTTTTAATTTCTTCCAATATCGCAAGCACTCCTTATCCTACATATCCGCTTGGGTTAAGTATGGTTGCCGCAGCACTGAAAAATGCAGGTTATGATGTATACCAATTTGATTTCCTTCAAAATAACTGCTCATTGGATAAGCTTGGAAATGAGATTAAACAAGTCAATCCGGAAATTATCGGCATATCAATACGAAATATTGACAACGTCAATTTACTGAATGAACAAAGATACATTGATGCAGTAGTAAATATAGTAAAAAAAATTCGGCAAACAACAAATGCCAAAATTGTTATGGGTGGTTCAGGGTTTTCTATTATGCCGGAAATAATTTTGCGCGAAGTTGGCGCTGACTACGGAATTGTAGGTGAAGGCGAAGAATCAATGGTTGAGTTTGTTAATAATGCCAGGCAGGGAAAATATCCGGAGCATAAGTGTATAAAAACCTCATTAAAACTGAGCGGAAATAAAATCCCTTCTGCATCTTATGATTCCGGCATTATGAAATTTTATCTGAAAAGCGGCAATATAGCTTCTGTCCAGACAAAACGCGGCTGTACCCATAAATGCGTGTATTGTTCTTATCCCGTCCTTGAAGGTTCAACCATTCGTTGCAGGGACCCAATAGAAGTCGTTAATGATATTCATACCCTGATAAATGAACACAAGGTCAAATATATATTCTTTACCGATTCCGTATTTAATGATGACAATGGCCGCTATCTTGATGTGGTTAATGAAATGAAAAAACGCGGCATATTTATTCCATGGACGGCTTTTTTCAAGCCTGAAGGCCTTGATGACAAACATGTAAAGCTCATGAAACAAACCGGCCTCAAAGCAGCGGAAATGGGAGCTGATGCTGCATCAAACATCACACTGAAAAAACTGGGCAAATCATTTCAATTCAATGATATTATCAAATGTAACGACCTCTTTATCCGCAACGGTATCGCTACAGCGCATTATTACATGTTTGGCTGCCCGGGTGAAACACAGGAAACCGTTATGGAAGGAATACATAATATAATAAACCTGAAAAAAACCGTTTCATTTATTTTTATGGGTATACGTATTCTTCCTGATACCGCGCTTGCCAAGACTGCAATCAAGCAAGGCATTATTTCGCCTGACCGGGAATTACTTGAGCCCGTATATTATATTGCACCTGGGATAGATAAACAATGGCTTGAAAATACATTAAATAACGCTTTTAAAGGCATAAGGCATTGTATTTTTCCGCCTGATGTTCTGGATAGCAGCTTACAATTTCTTCATAAACTCGGGTACTCCGGGTCATTGTGGGATATGCTTCTTTCAAGGGATGATAAAACGGCAAAAAAGAAAAAAACATGAAACATAATAGCTCATTTTCAACTGAACATATCTGGTGCGTTATTCCGGTATTTAATAATAAGGATACTGTTAAAGATGTTGTTTCGGGTTGCCGTTCATATTTGCAAAAAGTGGTTGTTGTTGATGATGGCAGTACTGATACGGATATTGCAGCATTATTTTCAGGCAGCGATGTTGAGGTTCTGACGCATAATAAAAATAAAGGAAAGGGACAGGCTATTCTTACTGGTTTAAGGTATGTTGAAGCCAATGGCGGTCGTTTTATGATTACTATCGATGCTGATGGCCAGCACTATCCACGTGATTTAAAAAAAATTATACCTTTGCTTAATGATAATGAAACATCTGTAATTATCGGGTGCAGAAAATTTAATGGAAAAAACATTCCGGATTCAAGCCGGTTTGGAAGAAAGCTTGCAAATTTCTGGCTCAGAGTGGAAACAGGTGTATCCATTGATGATTGTCAGAGTGGATTTCGGGCTTACCCTGTAAAACATTTTTTATCGTTGAACATGAAAGGTTCACATTACGATTTTGAAGCTGAAGTTCTGGCCAGAGCGGTTTGGGCCGGATTGTATTTAAAAACTGTTGAAATTGACGTCTGGTATCCCAAACCTCATCTGCGGATTTCGAGTTTTAAACCATTTATAGATAATTTTCGCATTTCATGTATGCACACCAGGCTGGTTGGAAGATGCCTTTTACCGTTTCCGCACCGAAAAGTTGTTGCAGCCCATAGAAAACGGGTTGACTGCAGTTTAATGCGTCATCCTGTAAAATTGTTAAAAAAATTACTGAAAGAAAACGCAAGCCCCGGCGGATTAGCCATGTCAGCCGCAGTTGGAACCTTTTTTGCAGTGCTGCCTCTCATATCAATGCATACTTTAGTAATTGCCTATGTTGCAACGCGTCTGCATCTGAATAAAATAATGGCGCTGAATATACAACACTTATGCATGCCTCCTTTTGTTCCGCTGATTTGTATTGAACTGGGCTATTATATTCAAAACGGCCGCTGGCTGACAGATATTAACCTGAATACGGTTTTCGGCCAGCTTCCGGCAAGGCTTATAGAGTGGTTACTTGGTTCCTTGATTGTTGCCCCGATAGCAGCATTATTAACAGGTGCGGTTGTGTTTGGTACTGCGCAAATATTTCGCAAAAAAATTAATAATTATGAAGCCGAATAGACAGTCACAAAATATAAATACCAGGAAAAGAGGAAACAAATTCGGCTTCTGGTTTTTTAAAACTCTCCTGAAATTATTCGGGCTGCGCAAAACATATGGCTTTTTATATATTGTCTGCCTTTATTATTTGGTCTTTGACCGAACTGCGGTTTCTGCTGCCCTATCATATATAAATAAAAGATTTCCCGATTGCAGCTATTTAATAAGACTGTTGCATGTTTATCGTCTGTTTATCAGTCAGGGAAAACAGCTTATTGACAGGTATGCGTCTGTTTCCGGGCATACAAGATTTGAGATTCAACTGAATGGATACAATGAGCTGATGGCCCTGCTTCAAAATAATAAACAAGGAATAATCTTGTTAACATCACATGCAGGCAGCTGGCAAATCGCCTTAACCGCCTTAAAAAAAGCGGGAAGAACAGTATATCTTCTTATGCGCCCTGAAGACAATATGGCAGTACGAAGCTCGCTGAATATTGACAGAGAACAGGATAATATAAAAATTATTTCTCCGGATCAATATCTTGGTGGTATAATAGAAATAATGGATGTTTTGAAAAAAGGCCATATTGTATCTATCATGGGAGACAGAAGATACGGGGCTAAAGCCGTTGAAGTTTCATTTCTATCTGAAAAAGCATGGTTCCCTTTCAGCGGTTTTACTGTCGCCGCCGCAGTTGAATCTCCTGTAGTGGTTTTACTGTCAAATAAGGTCTCAAGCCACAAGTATATTGTTGATGTATCCAATGTAATATATCCACGCTATGATGGAAAATATAATAAGCGCCGGCAACTCCATCAGTGGGTTCAGAATTACGTAGAAATAATTGAAGCATTTGTTAAAAAGTATCCATACCAATGTTTCCTGTTTCATGACGTATGGAATGGATAAATTAAGGAGCTATAAATATGGAAGAACAAAAAAAAATGAAATTGCCTGAAATACGAAAAAAATTAAAAGAACTACTGGTAGAAAATCTTTCATTGGAAGATGTAAGTCCGGAAGACATTAAAGATGATGAAATTTTGTTTGGAGAAGGCCTGGGTCTAGATTCTTTGGACGCAGTTGAAATTGTTGTGCTGCTTCAGCGTAACTTCGGCATAGAAATCAAAGATATGAAGGAAGGCCAAAAAATATTCTATTCGATTGATACGCTGGCGAATTACGTATATGAAAATAAAGATAAATGAAAATATTCATCACGGGAATTGGCGGAATTTCTGCTGCCGGAAACAATATAACAGAGCATCTTGAATCATTTCGGCTTATGAAAAGAAATGTCGGCACGGTTAGTTTGTTCGACACGTCTCTGTCCTATCCGGTTTTTGAGGTAAAAAGTCTCCTGGTTAGTAAACAAGTCAGCAAACAAAAAAACGAAATGCGCACCCTGTCTCTTGCTATGTCCGCAATAGAAGAAGCTTTACATGATGCCGGTCTGCAAAAGGACTTTTCCGGCATTAAAACCGGAGTATGTCTTGGAACCAGCGTGGCAAGCCAGTTAAATGACATTGATTTTTATCAAACATACCGGAATACAGGAGCGGCAGACATGGCCTCTGTTGACCGCTTTCTTAAGAGTAATCTTGCTGAGGCTGTAGCTAAATCAATAAAAGCAAACGGGCCGTCAGTCACTGTAGTTAACGCCTGCTCGTCCGGTGCTGACGCAATCGGAACAGCTCTGTCATGGTTAAGAACCGGAGGATGTGATGTCGCCATTGCCGGTGGAGCAGACGAATTGAACAGAGTCCCTTTATGTGGCTTTGGGGCACTTGGTATTTTAAGTAAATCGTTATGCAAGCCTTTTGATAAAGACCGTTCAGGATTGAATCTGGGTGAAGGAGCAGGTATCCTGATTCTTGAAACAGAAGAATTCTTACGTAATAGAAATAAAAAGTCTTTATTGCGTCTTGCAGGATATGGAGCAGCGGCAGATGCATACCATCTCACAGCCCCTCGTCCTGACGGTTCAGGACTGGAGTCAGCATTGCGCAAATCTCTCACAGATGCAAAAATTACTCCACAAGATGTATGTTTTGTAAATGCTCATGGCACTGCGACTCATGATAATGATAAGGTTGAAGGAATTGCGCTTGAAAAAATTTTTGGGCCGGAAATAAAATTTCTTTCAACAAAAGGCTATACCGGCCATACTCTTGGCGCCGCAGGAGGTCTGGAAGCAGCATTTACAGCCGCTGCATTGAGAGAAAGCTGGATACCGGCCAGTGCAGGTTTTATTCAACAGGATGATGATATACCTGTCAAACCGATTACAGGGCAAACACAAATAAATGGCAGTTTTGCCGTATCCACATCCCTGGCTTTCGGCGGAAATAATACCTCAATTGTTATTGCCGAAGATCATTGAATATTAAATATTTGATAGTCCTTACAAAACAATGCGGGTCAACAATTTCAACAGGTTACATATTATAGCTTTTGCCACCTTTGCACGGAAGTGGGACTTTAGTCCCGCAAAAACACTGTGCAACAAGGCGGG
>DAOURZ010000451.1 GCA_030627475.1 Deltaproteobacteria bacterium
CTTGAACTTGAAAAAATTTTCTATTTTTCGTTCGGGCACTAGTTACCTCAGCTTATTTGACAAGAAAGTTAATACCAAATGAAAAAAAATTGTTTTCCGGATAATAAAAAATTTGTTTTCACCATAATTGATGATACTGATGATTCTTTTCTTGAAAACACTAAACCAATATATGATTTTCTATTTGAACATGGTATTCTCATTACCAAGACTATTTGGGTTTATCCACCACGAGACAGGGAATCCAAAGGGCATTCACTTCAACACCATGGGTACCGCTCTTTTGTGCTTGATATAAAAAACAAAGGATATGAAATTGCTTTGCATAATGTTGGTAGTGGATTATATTTCCGAAAAGAAATTTTGAAGGGATTGGAAGAATACAAGTATATTTTTGGTGACTATCCGAAGATACATGTTAATCATTCCTATAATACTGACAGTGTGTACGGTGGTTACAAAAGGTTCAGTTTCCCTTTTAGTTTTCTGATCAAATTGTTACATCCTGTTTACGCTCAAAAATACGAAGGTGAAATACAGGACAGCCCTCATTTTTGGGGCGATATGCATAAAAAATTGATCAAATACAGTCGCAATTACGAAACTGATCAACTGAATACAATTAAATTTAATCCATATATGCCATATAGAGACAAAAATAAAGAACAATATTCAAATTACTGGTTCTCGACAACATTTGCACCGAATCAATGGATGTTTAACAAACTTGTCACTCCGATAACTGTTGACAAACTGGAACAAGATGGTGGTGTTTGCATACTTTATACGCATTTGGGTTATTATATGAAAAACGGAAAAATTGATCAGGGCTTTATTGAAAAAATTAAATATATTTCGCAAAAAAATAATGGCTGGTTTGTACCCGTATCAACTGTTTTAGATTTTTTAATTAAAAATAAAACCAGCGATATTGTCATTCCAAGAATAGTAAAATTAAAAATGGAACTTTTATACTTGTTTGTAAGATTTAAATACAGAAGAATTTTAAAAATTGATGATTATATATTCAAAAAAAGCAATGAATATTTGAATTAACGCCGAAAGACCAAAACCATCAAAAATTCTTAGAAGAAATGCTTACCTGATGTAAGAAATGCTTTTCGATCTTTATATGTAGGAAAGGTAAAATATGTTGCGTCTTCTTCCGGATTTGGCTTGCGTTTAACTGTTCCTGCTTTAATCTGATTGATCGCCTCAATCAGCGCCTCCGCTCCCGCTGTTTTAGTTTTTGTCACCAGACTGTCCCAGGTATCATCCTTGGCAATCAACACTTCACGCTGAGCGAGTATATCACCGTTGTCAAGTTTGGCGGCCAGATCGTGAACGGTAGAAGCGGTTCTTGTTTCTCCATTACGCAACACCCAGAATGACGGCATCATTCCACGATACCGGGGCAAAGGAGCTCCATGAACGTTGATAGCCCCCAACGGGAAACGATTCAAAATTTTCTTGCCAAGAATCTGGGGACAACTTTGAGCAACAAGAAGATCGGAAGGATACCGATCAATTAATTCATGAAATTCAGGGCTACTGATTTTTTCTACTTCATAAAAAGGAATATTGAACGTATTCGCCACGCTCTTGATAGAATAGAATGGCCCGGAAGGA
>DAOURZ010000261.1 GCA_030627475.1 Deltaproteobacteria bacterium
TGCCACTTCGACCAATAACTACTCCGGGAGCATCAACTTTTGCTTCATTGTGATAACCTCCCACTCTTGTTGAGGCAATGATCGGTACGTTCCCATTTTTTCGATCGTCTTTTGGTAGGTCAAATCCTCTTTGAAGAGTAATAAATTCATTTAAAGCTATTGTTTTTTCAAACATAATATCTCAACCCCGCCAAATTCTGTTTAATATGCGCCTCCAGCCTGTTAATCCTGCAATTAAACACATGACCAGCAAAATGCTTTGTCTGCTCCTTCATCTATCAACCACTTCCCAATGACCCAATTTTCTTGATCCCATCCTTTCAACCAAGCCCTTATCGTTAAGTTTTTCAATAACCTTTTTAGTATTTCGCAAATTTATATCAAGTATTTTCGACAACTCATTTGCAGTAACTTTTGGATTACTTTGCATTTCATCAAAAACTGTGCGCTCATTGCTTGGTAATAAGCGTATAGTGTATTTTATAGTGTATTTTTTGACCACCCCATCCCTAGTTTTCTCCGAAACTTCGCCTACCTTAACTAAGTCCCACTCTTCAGGAATAAATTCAGTTTCTTTGAATGCTTGTTTTTGGATCATTGCTTATCCTTTATTTATCGTTTAAAAGTAAAGCTCCAACTCCTATTGCCAATATGCCAAGATCTACTAGCTTCTTATTTTGATTTTTCTGATTGACATTATCAGCAATGAAAAAATACAATCTTCGTAATTCCGCTTGTTCTTTTTTTTTGTCAGATAAGTTTACATAATTAGTGTTTACTAACATTGCTTTAGGCGTATTGGAATCCAGCAGAATGGGGGCTATTATTTTATTGTATCCTTTTGCAATACCAATTTCTTGTTGAACATATTCCGATTCTTTGGCATTTTTGCTGAAAAATACAAGAAACATGTCCGCTGATTTTATTTTATCTATAATTGTCTGAATTACTTCCGAGCTCGGCTCTAGATTTTCTTCTGCAAGAAAAGTTTTAGTGCCTTGCATACTTGAGATGTGTTTGAATATAGGTTTGATTTTATCCAAATCCTTTGCGCTATGACTTACGAAAATCTTCAAAACCCCGCTATCAGCCATTCGAGCCTCTTTTTTTGTTAAAAATTTTACATAACTGTTTTCATCAGTAGCCATTATAATAACCTCTCAATCTCCGTCCTTTTGAATCCATAATCAGAACCCATGCCCCGCTCTCCTGCACCATCAACCGCACCTGCGCGTTTCTCCTGCCTCATCATCTACCAACCACTTCCCAATACCCGCCCCTGACAGCACCAATGCGCCAACCAGCGGAGGTTGGCATAAGATTTACCGGATTCGTATATCGTTCATTCATCATCTCCCACCTCCTCCAAGTCTCCCAATTCCTTTTCAAGTTCCTCAATGGTTGGCAAACTACCTTTCAAATCATCAGGCAGGGATTGAGCAAGTTTATACTCGGATATTCCCACTGGTTTGTGTATATCACGCAGGGAATATTCGACAATCACACGCTTCTTGCTTTTGCAAAGCAGGATGCCGATAGCGGGACTGTCCTGTGGGTGACGCAATAGATCATCCACTGCCGAGAGATAGAAATTGATCTTGCCGGCGTATTCCGGTTTGAACTCGGTCATCTTCAGTTCTACTACCACAAAGCAGCGCAGCTTCAAATGGTAGAAGAGCAGGTCGAGATAGAAATCATCGCCGGCTACCTCCAGGTGATACTCGCTTCCTACAAAGGAGAAACCGACACCAAGTTCCAGCATGAAATCCTTTAGATGTGCCAGCAGACCTTTTTGTAGATCACGTTCCAAAGCATGTTCATGCAGCGTGAGAAAATCAAAATTATAAGGGTCTTTGAGTATCTGTTGTGCCAGTTCGGACTGAGGTGCAGGTAGCGTATGTGTGAAATTGTTTTGTGCAGCACCCAGTCTCGTGTGTAAGGAAGACTCGATCTGAGCCAGCATAACCGCCCGGCTCCAGCCATTCTCGATACATGCACCGGCATACCATTCGCGCAGGGAAGGATCTTTTATTTTCGTAATAAGGGTTACATTATGTCCCCATGGTAATAGTCCAACAAGCTGTTGGACTATTGACACATCAGGATAAGCATCCGCAAAAGCTCGCATATAGAACAGGTTTGCCCGGGAAAGCCCTTTCATATCAGGAAATTCCCGTCTCAGATCATTAGCCAGACGCTCTATTACTTTTGAGCCCCAGCCTTCCTCCCCCTGACGTTGCAGAATGCTCCTGCCGATTTGCCAGTAGAGTATGATAAGCTCACGGTTAACACTAAGAGCTGCATGTACACGAGCATTTTTTATGCGTTTTTTCAGGTCTGCAAGCAGACTCTCATAACCAGCAGGAATTAAATCAGCTACCATATTCCAATCCCTTCAAATTTATCTTAATCTGCATATCCAGCTTCCTCATTTAACAACCACTTCCCAGTACCCACCCCAGTCAGCACCGATGCACCGGAGAATACCTTTTTTGCTGCATTTCATTTCCTCGTTCTTTCTGAAGTGGATTCATCCAGAGAAGTTATTATTCCAAATTTTCTTCTTGCTTGGTGGTACCACTCCTTAAGAATTCGCTTCAAATTCTCGTCAATTCGGACATCATAACCATAGATATATCCACAGTAAATTATTTTTCCACGAAATGGCAGAAGGATGGTCTCAACATATTGAGGCAATGAAGGAGGTATTACATCGCGGATCTTGTCTTGCAGACTAATAACACCATACACCTTTTGCTTATTCGAAACAGACATAAATGCAGTGTAATCCCTCAAATAAAACATAATCATAAATTTGCCTTTTACTAAATTATTCCAGCTTTTTACTATCTCAAGTTCTTCCTGAGTAAAACTAAATGGATTTTCATCGACAAAATAATCAATAAGCTCAGTATGAGATGAAAGCCTTTCATATAAACTTTTGATATCAGCCGGAGGGATATCCTTAAACACTGGTTCTTTCAGGTTTTTTGTAACAGGATACTTTTGATTTGTATAAAACAAAAGCGCCCCGCTCAGCTTAAAAAATAATTCCACATCTTCTTCGTTCAATTTCATTTTATTATCACTTCCCAATGACCTGCTTTTCTTGACCCCAGGGATTTCCCAATAAATAA
>DAOURZ010000187.1 GCA_030627475.1 Deltaproteobacteria bacterium
TATATAGCTTTTTTCTATTTTTTTTGCTTTTCATTCAAAAATGGCCAATATGCTTTAAATTCAAAGAATTAGAGATAATTCACTTGCGTTAAGTGGATACCCCCCTTATGTATAAAAACCTCATAACTTTCATAAGGGACTGGTACCGGACAGATCAGTTCATCGCGCTTCATGAACCCCGGTTCAAGGAAATAGACAAGGAATATGTGTTGGATGCCATTGATTCAACCTTTGTGTCCAGCGTAGGTGAATATGTTAATAGATTTGAGCGTGATCTTGCCGCATATTTTGACGTCAAACGTGCGGTTGTTACAGTCAATGGAACCGCGGCACTACAGGTTGCTCTCCGCCTGGCAGGAGTGAAAGCCGGTGATGAAGTAATAACCCAGCCCCTGACTTTTGTGGCTACTGCCAATGCCATAGCTTATAATAATGCCTGCCCCATATTTATTGATGTCAATCGTGATACCCTTGGATTATGTCCCGATGCTCTGGAACAATTTCTTGATCAAAATGCTGAAAAAAGAGGAACGAGCGCTTTTAATAAAACAACCGGCAAACGCATTGCCGCCATGGTTCCCATGCACACGTTCGGTCATCCATGCAGGATGGGCAGGTTAATTGATCTGGCAGATCAATGGAACATTCCTGTTGTGGAAGATGCAGCAGAATCCATCGGCTCCAGGATTTCAACCCGGCATTGCGGAACCTTTGGAAAAGCAGGTGTTTTGAGCTTTAATGGCAACAAAACAATCACCTGTGGCGGAGGAGGCGCTATTATTACCAACGACGATGCCCTGGCAGATAGAGCCAAGCATCTTACCACCACTGCAAAAGTAAACCACCCATGGGAATATGTTCATGATGAACTTGGCTATAATTACAGAATGCCGAATTTGAATGCCGCCCTGGCATGTGCGCAGCTTGAACAATTGGATGGAATTCTATCAGATAAACGCGAACTGGCAAATGCATACAATGCGTTTTTCAGTAAAACAGACTGGTGTGATTTCTTCAGAGAGCCCGATGGATGTACCAGTAATTACTGGTTGAACACTGTAATTACCCATGATAAAAAACAGCGGGATGATTTTTTGAAGGCCACAAATGATTCCGGTGTAATGACCCGTCCCATCTGGCAATTAATGTCAAACCTGGAAATGTATAAAAAATGTCAAAAAGGGGATTTGCAAAATGCCAGATGGCTTCAGGACAGGATCGTGAATCTGCCGAGCAGTGTGAGGACAATCTCAAGAGTTGAAACGGATTGATAACATAGGGATTGTATATTATATATGTGAAAGGAGAAATCAGATTTGAGAATAATTAGAAATGATAAACAAAAAGATAATCTGGCCAAAGTCTTTTGGGATATGGGAAAAGGTTCTATTCACTGTTATGGTTATCAGTCCTTTTGCAAAAGCATCTGTAGTTTCCTTTAGGGCTATTTTGATAGGATTGTTGGTTGGTGTTTTTTCTCTGGGTTTGGGATATTTATTAGATGGAATGGAGGTGCAGTAATGGATTATTTAACCTTGGGCTTCCTGGCTTTTGGCTTAGTTATATTAATTGGTTTTGTTATTGTATTGACAGACAAAGGCTTGAAATGGAAAAAAAAGTAGTACTCGAAATCGTGGGAGTCATAACACCTTTGAGCTTATATTTTTTATGAAAGAAAAAATTATCCTAATCGGCGGTGGCGGCCATTGCAAATCCTGCATTGATGTAATTGAGCAGACCGGAATATTTCAGATTGCCGGGATTGTAGATTTGCCTGAAAAACTTCACCAAAAAATCCTGGGATATGAAGTCATTGCAACAGATGATGACTTGCCGCGGCTTGTAAATGAATATGAAAATTTCCTGATTACCCTGGGGCAGATCAAGACTCCGGAAAAAAGGATAAGGATTTTTCAAGCCCTGAAAGAATCAGGAGCAAAACTACCCGTAATTATTTCACCTATTGCCTATGTGTCAAAACATGCAAAAATAGGAGCCGGAACAATAATAATGCACCATGCCATGATCAACGCCGGAGCAAAGATCGGCAGTAACTGTATTATAAACAGCAGAGCCCTTATTGAGCATGATGCAATCATCGGGGATCATTGCCATATTGCGACCGTTGCCATCATCAACGGGGGAACTGTAATTTCACCTAAAACATTTGTGGGAAGCAATGCTGTCTGTAAAGAATATATTGAAATTGGTGAAAATACTGTAATCGGTTGCGGAGCAAAAATTATCAAGAACATACTTTAAACACCCACCTTTCAGATTTTATGCTTTCAGCTTTGAACTTATATACAGTAAATGATAGAGGCAATTATGGTAAAAATTTATCTTGATGTGTGTGCTTTATGTCGTCCATATGATGATCAGTCTTATATGCGTATTAAATTGGAGACAATTGCTGTTCAATTGATATTTTCTGCAATAGACCAAAACATGTATGACTTGGTCTATTCGTCGGTTCATGTAAAGGAAATTTCAGCCATATCAGATCAAATTGAACGATTTGAACTTTATCATTTGCTTCAGGAGACAGGCAAGTTCATTAACGTTGATAAAGTACGAGCAAGAAAGCGAGCTGAAAAATTGGTTTCCAGGGGCTTGGGGGTTGCAGATGCTGCACATTTAGTTTTCGCAGAGGCTGTTGGAGCTGATTTTATTACATGTGATGACAAATTATGTAAAAAATGTCGCGCATTAGATCTGGCTATATGGACAGGTAATCCTGTAGCTTTTTGCGACAAGGAGGGTTTAAGATGAAGTTAACAAAAACAGTTCCTGATAATGATCTTATGAAAAAGGGGATAGAAATACTTTTCAGAGAACTTGGAAATGTAGATGCCATCCGGTTTTTATCTATACCGCGGGCAGAGCGGGTTGAAAGTGTAAAACGGCACGGAAACTGGCAGCAGACATTAGATAAGGATATCTTTTTTGATGAAATATTTGGAGAAGATAAACAAGGAATTTCTTGAAATCGTTATCCTGTTTCAGCTTGATGCTTTGAGCTTCCATCTTTCAGCTTCTATGCTACCAGCTACGAGCTACAATCTATGAGCTATAACAAAACCTACATAATCGCCGAAGCAGGCGTAAATCACAACGGCAGCCTTGAACTTGCCAAAGATATGGTAAAAGTTGCTGCTAAAGCCGGTGTTGATGCCATAAAGTTTCAGACATTCAGAGCAGAAACACTGGTTACAAAAGATGCCATAAAAGCTGATTATCAAATAAAAGCATCCGGTCAAAACGAGACACAATTTGAGATGTTAAAAAAACTTGAATTGTCTGTTGAATCCCATCTGGAGTTAATAGAATGCTGCCGATTAAATAAGATTGAATTTTTGTCAACACCATTTGATCTCACTACCATTGATTTATTGCTGAAAATGGGATTGAATAAATGGAAAATTCCATCAGGCGAAATTACACATTTGCCCTACTTGAGAAAAATAGCCTCCCTTGGACAGGAAATAATTTTGTCCACGGGCATGTCTGATCTTGACGAAATTCAGGATGCACTAATGGTGTTTATCACTTCCGGTATATCTCCTGAAGATATCACTATTCTTCATTGCAACACAGAATATCCCACACCAATGCAGGATGTAAACCTTAAAGCCATGCAGACAATAAAATCCGCTTTCCCCGGAATACATGTCGGATATTCAGACCACACGGAAGGCATTGAGGTTTCCATTGCCGCAGTAGCCATGGGTGCAATAATCATTGAAAAGCATTTTACCCTTGATAAAAACATGGAAGGCCCGGATCACAAGGCATCATTGGAACCGGATGAATTAACTGCCATGGTCAAAGCCATTAGAAATATCGAAATCGCTCTTGGCACTGGCATTAAAAAGCCCAGCCCGTCAGAACTGAAAAACAAGCCAATTGCCCGCAAAAGCATTGTAGCGGCAAGAAATATCCGCAAAGGCGAATCATTTACAGAAGAAATTCTGACAGTCAAACGACCTGGAGACGGAATCAGCCCAATGCGGTGGGATGAGGTGATCGGCCAAAGGGCAAGCAAAGTTTATAA
>DAOURZ010000272.1 GCA_030627475.1 Deltaproteobacteria bacterium
CAAAGCCGCTGAACTCTGACCTTGCCCTGAGGGCAAGGTTTTCACTGTTAGAATAAAACAATACCCAGCCTATCCCGCTAAATTTATAATGTTTGTATGCGTTACACTATTTGCATCTTATCAAAAAACAAAGTGAAAGGCAAAAAAATGTATGCAAACCTAAAAATTGCGCTAATTGATTTAGCCGAAAAAAATGGTCTCATGGAAAGCAAGGTCAACATCACAGCTAAGATCCTGACATCTGAAGAAGCCATAGGTAAAACAGAAAGAAAGGATTTTCCTTTGCTTCAAGGCAAGGAATTTTTAATCCAGGCGGATTTCAAGAATGCCCTGGGACAGGCATTCACAGATGCCCCAGGCAACTTTAAAGGTAAGCTTAAACAAATATTGGAGCTAAAATTACGAAATAACAGTGAGCGAGCCCTTTTTATTGCTACGCTCAACGCTGTAATGCGATACGTAGACGCAGCCTACAAGACTATTCACTGCAAAAATAAGGAACCTGAATTATGCGCCAGGGAAATAGCAAGGACAATCATTGATAAATACAGCACTGATGTGAAGATCGGAATTGTTGGATTCCAGCCAGCCATAATAGATAATTTTTCCAAAAACTTAGCTGCCCAAAACGTAAAGGTAACAGACTTGGATAAAGACAATATTAATAAAATAAAATATGAAGTGTTTATCTGGGACAGCAGGAAAAAGACAGATGAGCTTTTTAAAACCTGTGATGTTATTTTGGCGACGGGCTCAACGGTAGTAAATGACAGTCTGTCTCAGTTGATTTCTCTCTCAGAGGATTACCAAAAGCCGCTATATCTTTACGGCACAACAGTTGCCGGCACCAGCAAAATTTTGAACCTGAAAAGGCTGTGTTTTCAGGCTTCTTAAGGGGTTGTCATGAAAGCACCTGGCGCCTTGTTGGCCATGTACCGCGCTGTCAATGTTTTTGTTTTATTGAGGCTTGGTAGCTGGATATGCCCCGATAGAGACGAGAGCTTCTCGCTCAAGAAGTCGTTCCGAGTTGTTGAAGACAAAAAGGCGAACGGTTACCTCGCCGATGCCGGTAAGAGGCTCAATAATAACGTCATTTAGTTGGAAATGTTTACCCCAACGATCTTTTCGTGGATTATAAAATCTTGTCAGTTTGCCAGTGTTGGGATAAATAGAGCCAATATCTGTTCCTTTGTGGCGATTACAAAACAAACAGGCATACGCTAAATTTTCAGGCTCGTTGCTGCCACCATGCTTTTTGCTGATGATATGGTCAACCTCACAGCCCAAAAAAGTGTCGTCTTCATGAATAAGACAATATTCACAGCGCCGACCAGCCCGTTCTGCAACCAATCTGCGAATTTTTGCACTGATATATGTCATTCTGTACCATATTGTTTTGCACGTGCCTTTGCCAATCTCATGAGATGTTCAAGCTGCATGTAATGATCCAGTTCGGATTTTTCATCTGTTGCCAATCCGCTTTCCTTTTCTTTCTGAATCAATTCCATCACCCGTTCTTTTGCTTGTTCTGAGGGGCAAAAGGCTAACAATGAGTTGCGAGCTGTTTGTGTAGCAATAAAATTTACAACCTCTTCATATACTCTGGCTGTTTCCATTAGCGAATACCTCCGGTAGTGGCAAAATCCTGAAGTGAGTGATAGGGAACGGGGACGGAGGGTAAAAGATACATCTCCTATCCCCCTTTTGAACAAATTAAAATTACTTAAAATGGCCATTAAATCAATGTCAAGCAGAAAAATGACAACCAACGTAAGGCGGGACACTTTCGGCCATTTTTGTTTTATGAAAATTTCACAATCAAGCAAAAAATAAGGAATTACTAACTGATTGAATTTACAGGCTGTTCCGTCTTAAGTTGGTAGCCGCATCTGTATTCTCATAAGATACAGATTGTCAAGATTATTATGAATTACTTCAGAAACAAAAAAGCCTTGGGAATGGATAGGAGGCTTTCCAACGCCAAAATCAGCGGCGCGGCTTTTTGCGTCTGCTGGATTTTTTTGTTATACATTTTCCCGATTCTTTTTAAAATTTTCTGCTTGTTCAAATATATCTTTATAAACCTCATCTCTTTCTACCGGTGGATATCCGTGTTCATCCAGCAATAAAATCAAACCAACTTTTAATGCGGATTTTATATCATCCCGTTTACTCCAATCCGGAAATCTGGCTTTTTCATCTACCAACTCTTTTACAGCTTTTGATAATTCAATCAGTTTGTCTTCCGGATAACTAAAATCATATTTAACACACAAATCTTTGAGGATGTCATAAAACGCTTTTTCTTCAAAATTGATTCCTAATTCATCTCCGGCTGAAAATTCTTTTTGGACTTCCCAAATCAAGTCAGTCAGATGTTCCGCCATCTCTTCATACACTTCACTACGCAATATATCATCTTCATTTCTTTCATTGTAACGTTCGACAATGGATTTCATTTTCCTGGAAAAATCAATTCCCTTTACTTTATTGACTTTCCTCATTTCTCCAATGGCTTTAGCTAAAAGTTGTTGAAGTAGTTTTATTTTAGTATTTGGAAGTTTTATTCTGTCAATTTTTGCCAGATAATCTTCATCAAAAATATCCTGCTCTGTTTTTGCTTCATCTCCAATTTTAAATATCTCCTCTACGCCATCACTCTCCAAAGCATCTTTTATCATTTCCCGCACTTTGGCATTCATTTGTGCGGTGTCCGGGGCATTACCTTTGGTGAGTTTAAAAACTATTGATCTGACAGCGAGATAAAAATGGGTGTAATCTCTTTCTACTTGTGTTAATTGCTCACTGCCGGCACAGATGTCATAAGCGGCTTTCAGTCGTTTGACTAAACCCATAAACCGAGTTTCCAGTTCTTTGGTACTTTGCACATATTCCGCAGCCATATTTAA
>DAOURZ010000011.1 GCA_030627475.1 Deltaproteobacteria bacterium
TAATAGCCCTATTTGCTGTCAAATTCCATTTCCAAACCATAAGTATCTGAAAAAGACAAAAAAACCGGATCTTTCTTTAAAAGATCTTACGTTTTGATACCGGGGCCACAGATTTTAGAGTAGTAGTATAGCGTTACGCTATGCAAGCACGTTGCCTTGCTTCGCACTGTCGCAACTATCCTGCGACGGTTGTATCAGGTAAAATAAGACCCCGGTATCATTTTTTTTATGGAACAAAAAATGGATCACGGATACCTGTGCAATAATAAAGAAAAGTTTATCAAGAATCTCAGGCTTACTAATCAAAGAGCTGAGGTTGAACCGGAACTTGTTGATCTGATTGAGGCCTATGCCAGACTGAGGTTAAATCAGGGCAAAGAGATTCGTTATTACGGTAACAGGATAAGTAGCAAAAACAAAGAACTACAGGAGTTCCTCAATAAAAACAGACATCTTGATCACAGGATTCTGAACTTCCTGGCCTCCTATTTTTTGGAAATGCAAAAGAGGAGATTCAGGTGTGTATTTACTTCATCCCACCTTGCCCACTTTCTTAAGATATCCAATAGAAGATTGAACTGGCTGACTAACGACAGGATAAAACATTATACCTGTTTTGATATAAAAAAAAGAGATGGGAACAAAAGAGAAATCTTTGCACCAAGGTCTTATCTAAAAGGAGTCCAAAGAAAAATATTGGACGATCTTTTACAAAGGGTGGGATTAAATTCCCACGCTGAAGGATTTCGAAAGAGAAGATCCATTCTCACCAATGCCGAAAGACATATAGGGAAAAAAGTCGTTATAAAAATGGATATAAAAGATTTCTTCCCCAGTATAACATTTAAAAGAATACTGGGGATGTTTATCTCATTGGGTTATCCTCGCCAGGTATCCTTGCTGCTGACAAGATTAGTTACTCATGATGGAAGATTGCCAATAGGCGCTCCGACAAGCCCTGCCATAGCCAATATAGTAAGTACAAAATTGGACAAGAGGTTTTCCGGGCTGGGAGATAAAATGGGCTTTGATTACTCCCGCTATGCAGATGATATGACTATTTCGAGTAATAATAGAGATATAACTAAAATAATACCTTTTTTAAAGGAGATAATAATAGAAGAGGGATTTGAAATAAATGAAACAAAAATGAGGATATTGAGAAACGCGGGAAGACAAAAAATAACCGGTATTGTGGTAAACGAAAAGCCTAATATTGATAAAAAAGAAATAAAAAAACTAAGGGCGGTAATCTATAACTGTCACCATAAAGATATTAAGCATGAGGTGAAAAAATGGGCCAAAAAGGAAAAAAGCCTGAACAATCCCTCCGATTACACCCTAAACGAGTTCAAGTCCTCATTATTGGGGAAGATAAATTTTGTAAAAATGGTGAATCCCAAGGCAGGCAACAGGCTTCTTGAACAACTTGGACAATTAAGCATATAAGCGATGAGATATTTCATAATAGGGTATATAACACCAATCCTGGTATTAATCTCAATAAACATCAGCGTAGCTGACATCGGAATAATAGTTGCCTTTAATTCAAATCTGGAACAGATAAAAAAAAGCCTGAAGATAAAAAAGATTTCAAAAAAGGCCGGAAGGGAATTCTATTCAGGCAAGATAAATAATATAGATGTTGTTCTGGTAAGATCTCCCATGGGCAAGGTGAATAATGCCATAACCGCTCAGGCCCTGTTATCTCATTATCCTGTAACATCCGTCATTTCCATAGCTCCGGCAGGCTCAATAAACAAAAGCCTGAACATTGGGGATATCATCATTGCAACTGAAGTCTTTCAGCATGATTTTGGCACCATCAAGCCCTATGGTTTTATCTGGAGCAAAGTCCCCGATGGCACTAACAGGGATGAACCTGGCTATAATATGGCGGATAAACGGCTCAGGAAATTGGCCATCCTTTATGCCAATAATAAGAAAACCAAAAATAGAATCATAGAAGGTATAATAGTTACCGGAGATCAGTTTATATCTGCTCAGAATAAAAAGGAGTGGCTCTTTAAGAAATTCAAAGCCATGGCCGTTGATATGGGAGCCGGTGCAATTGCTCAGGTTTGTTATGCAAACCGGGTCTCATTTTGTATCTTAAGAATAATTACAGATAAAGCCAAAATAGGCGCCCGCATCAATTTTGAGAAATCTGTTCCGGGGTATCAATCAGATATAGATATTTTGAAGTTCGTAAAAAGTATCATTCAAAGATCACAAGACAAAAGATAGCCTGTGGTTAGAAGATATTATTATGTACAATATTAATAAAATATCGTTTTTTATACTGGCCTTTCTCTTACTGTTTGCCGGCAATACACTTGCCTTGGGCAAATACTACCTTCTCGGCAAGGGAAACATCGCAAGAGATGAAGGCAGAATTGAAGAGGCCATAAAATATTACCGGGAATATATTGAATCCCACCCAACCACGCGGGATGTACACTCCGCTCAATACCATAAAAGAATACAATATTACATAAGAAATCTGGTCATAGTCTATTCAAACTTACTTGACTTATACAGGGAAAACAGGGAAAGCGAGGCAGTCGATAAATGGATCAATAAATTAAAGGGGGCCTATTTAAGCAGTAGTTTTGGATCAAAAAATATGTATAGCCTTGCCTTAATTTATCTTGACAATAGCTATTTAGAAGATGGCACAGACATTTTCAGGCGAATAATCAAGGAACAAAAAGAATATTATGCCCCTTTTAACAATAAGGTTACTCTAAGAGCCTTTTCAAAACTTCTTAAGATATACCAATCTCAGGGAGAAGATGAAAGACTGGCTTCACTGCTTGAATCCCTGAAATCGAACTATCCAACCCCTGATTTTGATCTGAAGGATAGATACAAGCTTGCCACGTTATATCTGAGACACGGGTTAGAAGCAGATGGAAAGAAATTACTAAAAGAAATAATTGATGATGAAGAATACGATCCTGATTCTTCCAGCATTAATACCCTGATAAAAACATCCTTAAAATTATTAAGCATTTACCACAAGAAAAAAGATAAAGACTCCATTAAAACATTATTTGAACAGATATCTCAGAAATACCCTGCAGAAAATCTCTCCCCCAACAACATATATAAAATTGCCGTGAGCTATCTGAAATGTGGGAAAAAGCAAGAAGGCTCAAGTCTTCTTGTAGAAATAGCCGATCAGTACTCATATACAACCTTTGGCCGAAAGGCTTTGTTTCTGTTAGGCAGACTATCCCAGAGCAATGAGGATTGGGATTCTGCGATAAAGTATTATGCTGAATATATTAACAGATATCCGGCCCCACCCTTTTTTGCCCTTAAGGCATATTCCAGATTGATAGATTCTTACTGGTCAAGAGATGCAGATCCGGAGTTGGTTCAGAATGAGATGAAAAAGCTTTCAGACATAGTCAATGATATATCAGATTTCGAGACCTCGCTGAATCTGGCCAGAGATTTGAAATGGAAAGGCATGGATCAACTCTCATCAGCTACCTTTAGCCTTGGGCTATCTTCTGCCAGGGAATTTATTTCAGAAAATGAAGATACATACATGGCATTAAGAGCGCAATGGATCATAGAAAAATATGCCTATGCCTTAGAACGATATGATTTAGTTCAGGAAAGCGCCAATAGTGTCCTAACGATTGCCGACAAATTAAAAAACATTTCTTTAAAACCGGCAAAAAAAGAAAAGATAAAATATATAAAATCCCAGACCTATCTCTGGCTTGCAAAGGTTTACGGTAATAAGAAAGATTATCCGAAGGCTAAAAAATTTCTGAAAATGTTTATTAAAGCCCATCCCAACCATAAAGAAATCAATTATGTCAGATATGAGTTAGGCAAGGTTTATGAGGATGCAAACCAGGCAGATGAAGCAATAAATATGTATAAAATGGTTGAAGATAGTATGTGGAAAAAGAAGGCACGCAAAAGACTGTTAAAGATTCAAAACAGATGAACAGGTTAAGAACAAAAATACTATTGTTTTCATTGATAATACTGGTTTTTCATCCAGTTTTTACATATGCATGGGAATGTGAGGTAACACTTGATGGGCCAAATGTAATAAAAGAAGGCCAGACAATTACCTTAAGCGCTTCAGGTGCTCCTGCCGGTGGTTCCTATTCCTGGTCCAATACGCCCAACCTTGTGCCAAATGGTTCAACAGCACAACTAACAGGTTATAAGCCTTTATCTTCAGAATATATTTATGTTACAATGACATATACAAGCCCTAAAGGTAAAAAATGTCATGCAAGGAAAGCTATATGGGTCTGTATATGTTATGTAAAGATAAACGGCCCCGAGGAGATTAAGGTAGGCGATCCGCCTATTACCTTAACTGCAGAAGGAGATCCATCCGGAGGAACTTATGAATGGTCTGCTACGCCAGGACTGGTTCCTGATGGTTCAATTGCCCAATTCACAGGGCAGGAGCCAGGTGATGTAACCATTGAGGTTACCTATACAACCCCTGATGGAAAGGTATGCACTAATACACATACTGTTACAGTATTAAAAGAGTGTTCAGTTGCCATATCAGGACCATCAGTGATCGGTGTAGAAAATCATATTACTCTCACTGTATCCGGCAGCCCGGAAGGTGGGACATATTTCTGGAAAAAAATTCCAGGCCTTCGCCCAGGCACCACTTCAGCTAGTTTCACAGGGCAGGAACCAGGGGATGTAGCTATTGATGTTGTTTACAAGCCCCCTGAGGGTGGTGAACCATGTTCCGCTACACATAATGTAACCGTCTTTGGTTTAGAATCAATTGCCGGACCATCTTGTGTTAATTCCGGAACAACATTAACCGGGGGGGATTTCAGCATTATTACCAACCCATCCGGATTTGAGGATCTTGTGATAGTCAAACCACTATCATTTAGCACATTATCTCAATCTGCCGAAGTGACAGTAACAGCCTATAGTGGTACAGGAGCAGGGCGGATGAGGCAACAACGACGATTACAGTTGTTAACAGCGATATAAAGAGTGGTAAGTCTATTTCTTTTGAGATTCCTAATTACGTAAAAAAACCACTGAAAGTAATAGGGCTTGCAGACAAAATAGATATTGCTGCAAAAGACGATTTTAAGGATTTTAAAGAGTGTTGTGTATTTGGCATGGCACAATCAAAAGATGGGAGTTTTAGTGTCAGCTTGTCTGTTGATGCCGGTCCATTCACTATCGTAGGGGTTCCAATACCACCCAAGTTCAAGAAATGGGTTGTAGCAGATTTATTAAATGTTACTCTTTCCGGAGTTGGAAGTGTTGGGTTGACTGGAAGTTACAAGGCTTGTGAGGACAACACAACATGGCGTGGAGGAGGAGATCTCATTGCTGAACTAAAGTTGGGGGGCTTGGTTAATGCAGAAGTTCCCAAGGTCATTATTCTCAAAGGAAAGATAGCAGGTTCGACTATCGTAACTGAAAAGCTCAGAACAGAATTAACAAACTTGAAGATTACAACTAATTGGGGCGGGCTAACGGCAAGCGGGAATGTGACACTCCTAATAAGAAAAAGGAAAATTCTAAATTTTGAAGTAAGCAGAACCTGTTTTGAGAAAGATAATCTTTCAACAGTAACGATTGCCCTTCCTTCTCTGGAATAAGAAAGGTGTATGAGAGGAATACCTAATATGAATACAATACAAACAACAGGCATTAAATATACCATCACTTCCATGTTGTGCTTAACTATTTTTTTTATAAATGGGATTAGCTATGCTGAGGAAAAGAAGTACCCCATGAAAGTGACGATTATAACCAGAGACCAAGCAAAATATGACACTCCTGAAAATACCCTTTTCGCTATACGTTCTGCTTTGGTAAATGAAGACCTCGAATGGTCAGATGAAACATTAACTCAAGAATCACTAGAAGAACAAAGGAGACTTCTTGAAAAGGCCGGCATTGATCCCAACGTTGACTTTAATTTGGAAAAAGATGTAAAGGATACTTTCATAATTGACAAGATAGAATACAAGGATGCTGTTGTGTTAATAGTTGAGGATCAAGATAAAGACGGTAGTATTATTAGGATGCCCTTTACATTTGTGAAGGAAAATGGAAAGTGGAAAATGACCAATAAATTTGCAGGTGACGAAGAACTGCACGAGCATCTGGATTATATCAAGCCCGAAGAAATCATATCCTCTACCATAAAAATCCACCCGGACAGATGGAACCTCAACTGGTACAACTGGATAAAAGAACATATGGAGGGAAAAGAGTGGATTGAGCACTTTGCCGAAAAAGTCACTATCCTCTGCATGATAGCCGACTTTAAAGACAATCAAGGGAAACCCTATAGTATAAAAGAAATAGTTCCTGAGACAATCTTATTAAATTATCTGCTACATCCCCAGCCCTGGAGGTTTAATAGCGAGGAAAAGACAACTTTAATCGTAAAATCAAAAGAAAATCAATACCTCAAAGAAAGGGAAGGCTTTAAAGAGTGGCATAACGAAAGCAAGTTATTAAAGAAATACAAAAGCCCTGTGATGCTGGTTAAATTCAACAAATTTAAGGCCATGAAAACCCTTCCCGAGATGATCCCCGGAAAGGAACATGAGGCAACCCTTTCAGGTGAGCTAAAAAACGGAAAACGATTCAAGGGAACAACAAAAATCATAATAACCGGGTGGAATGTGAAACATAGCTGGAAATGGAATCACCCTGATTGGCTGAACTCAGAAAAAGATATAGATAACTGGTGGAATAAAGAAAATGACTTTGAGGATTGGTGGAAAAAAACAATAAAAACGCACAAGCGACAAAACAACAGAAAAGAAAAAGGTTGTAGCCGCACGAAATAAGTTCGCATACATTCTTAATGTAGTGCCATGCAGTAATGTCCGGTTAGGTTTTTGGGCTACCAACTTAAAGCGGGACAGTTTCTGCTATGTCGGCTCTGAAGAATTTCTTCATTCAAAATTAATTTTTTTTTATCTAATGAGTTTAGGGTTCGCACAAAAATGGGATTAATATTTCAAACCGTTTAGTTTTAGTTTACATCACCCCAGTTTTCTCCTTGATAAAATTACTTTTTTTAAATAAAATATTTAATTATGGGTTATGTATTTAATTTTAATGATGCTGTAAATTACGATCAGTGGTATGACAAATCACAAAACAGATTTGCCGCTGACCTTGAATTTCGACTTATGCTGGATATGCTGAAGCCGATGGATGGGGGTTCTCTTCTTGATATAGGGTGTGGTACCGGTGCAAGCCTTCTTCCTTTTTTAGATAGAAAACTACATATTACAGGCATTGATCCATCTCAGTATATGCTTGATATTGCTTTTAAAAAAGTTGGGCATTGCGTGGATTTACATCGCGGATTTGCTGAAGATCTACCTTTTGATGATAATTCATTTAACTATGCTTGCTTTATAACAACACTGGAATTTGTTAAAGATCCCCAAAAAGCAATTGAAGAAGCATGCAGGGTTGCAAAAGACAGGATTTTCATAGGTGTACTTAACAGGTATGCTCTTAAAGGTGTACAACTGCGAATTAAAGGGATATTCACCAGAAGCATTTACAACCGGGCACAGTTTTTCAGTGTCTGGGAATTAAAGAAAATCATCCGTACCATTTTAGGAGACGTTCCTGTATCATGGAGAACTGTTTGTCAGTTTTTATCAGCATCAGGGAAAATAACCAAAGGGATAGAACATTCGAAACTGGTTCAAAGATGCCCGTTTGGTGCCTTCGCAGGTATTGTGTTTGCGCCTGTTCCACGCTATAGAACCATACCGCTTTCAATAAAACAGACAAGCGATGCATTGGCAGGTTGAAAGAACTATGGAAGCATATCTTTACGAATCTCTTAACAATGAAAAAAAAATAAAATGCAATCTTTGCAACCATCGTTGCGTCATAAAAAATGGCAGACGCGGAATATGCGGTGTACGGGAGAATAAGGAAGGAATTCTGAAAACCCTGGTTTATGGAAAGCTCATTGCAAGGAATATAGACCCGATTGAAAAAAAGCCTTTGTTCCATGTTTTGCCGGGAAGTCTATCTTATTCTGTAGCAACGGTGGGCTGCAACTTCAAATGCCTGTTTTGCCAGAATGCAGACATCGCCCAGATGCCTTCAGACCATAATGGAATGATAATGGGTAATTTTTTTACACCTGAAGATATTGTGAACGCCGCTATACAAGGAAACTGCAAAAGCATAGCTTATACTTATACTGAACCCACCGTATATTTTGAATTTGCATATGATACCGCCAGGATAGCGCATGAGAAAGGAATTCTGAATGTATTCGTGACAAATGGGTACATGACTTCCGGGGCTATTGAGATGATAAGTCCTTATCTTGATGCGGCAAATGTTGATTTAAAGGCTTTTAACAAAAAATTTTATAAGGAAATCTGCAAAGCTGAAATAGAGCATGTGAAAGAAACTTTGAGACATATGAAGTCGCTTGGTATTTTTATCGAAGTAACAACGCTTCTTATTCCGGGGCTGAATGATGACAGGCATGAGCTTGAAATGCTGGCTGAATTTATTGTAGAGTCTCTTGGCCCGGAAACACCATGGCATATAAGCGGATTCTATCCAACATATAAACTTCTTGATCGACCATCCACACCTCTTGAGACACTTATTATTGCCCGTGAGATAGGTATTAAAACAGGCTTGAAATATGTTTATACAGGTAATGTGCCAAGTGAAAACGGTGAAAACACGTTTTGTTATAACTGCAACAATCTCCTTATTGACAGACAAGGTTTTTATGTAAAAAAGAACCTTATAGAAAACGGTAAGTGTGCACATTGTGGAGCACATATCGACGGAATAGGGTTGTAGTGATGCTGAAACGGATTCTGGCATACGGAAAGATGATAAAGTTCAGCCATACTGTATTTGCTCTTCCCTTTGCTTTTTCGGCAGTAATACTTGCCCAGCGCCAATATCCAATAATTTTATCGGATATCTTTTGGGTTTTGCTTGCCATGATTGGAGCACGCTCCTCTGCCATGGGCTTTAACAGGATAGCAGATGCAAGCATAGACGCAAAGAATCCACGTACATCCGATCGCGAGATACCATCAGGAAGGCTTTCTTTATCTTCAGCAATATTATTTGTATTTTTTTTTTCAGGTCTTTTTATATTTTCTTCAGCAATGCTCGGGAAGCTCTGCTTTTATCTTTCCTTCCCTATACTTGTTTTACTTTTCTCCTATTCCTATGCAAAAAAATTTACATGGCTTTCCCATATTTATCTGGGTTTCGTCATATCTCTTGCCCCTATAGGAGCATGGATAGCCATTGCCAAAACCTTTTCGTGGCCGGTTCTTATCCTTTCAATTGCTCTCATGACCTATATTGCCGGCTTTGATATTCTTTATGCATGTCAAGATATTAAATTTGACAGGAATGAAGGGCTTTTTTCCATACCTGCTCATTTCGGTATAAAAAAAGCGCTTATTATAGCTTCTATTATACACTTTGCTTCTTTTTGTTTTTTCTTTCTGATCTATATTGTTTTTGATATGAACCTTCTGTACTTTTTCGCAGTAGTTATAATCGGACTTTTATTAATTATTGAGCACCGGCTCGTTAAACCGGATGATCTCAGCAACGTTAATTTTGCCTTTTTTCATGTAAACAGTTTAATTGCCATAACTTTATTTCTCGGTATCCTTGCAGACGAGTTGGTCAGGAGGTGGATGTGAACAAAAAAATTGTAGTGGCCATATGCGGGGCTTCGGGGTCTATATACGGAATCAGACTTCTCAAGGCTCTTTTAAAAAATCCGGTAAAAATATATCTTGTAATATCAAGAGTCGGCTACAAAGTACTTGAGCATGAAACTGGTTACAAAGGTGAATCCTTTTCATCTTTTTTAAAGGATAACGGTATTACATTTAATGAAAAAGCTTGTTTATATACATACAATCAGGATGATTTTTTTGCTCCTCCAGCCAGCGGATCCTTCAGGAATGACGGCATGGTTATTATCCCATGCTCAATGAAAACACTTGGAGCAATTGCATCCGGTATGGCAGATAACCTTATTCATAGAGCTGCTGATGTAAATCTGAAGGAAAAACGTCCGTTGATTCTGTTGCCAAGGGAAACGCCGTTAAGCATTATTCATTTGAAAAATATGTACGTGGCAGCTAAAGCCGGCGCTACTATCATGCCTCCCTCACCCTCATTTTATCACAACCCTGAAAATATCTCCGACCTTGTAGATTCCGTAATTGCAAGGGTTCTTGACCATATTAAGATTAAACACGATCTTGTTGAGCAATGGGGATAAAATCCTGATTGTGTCAACGATATGACAAATTTTCAAAAGACAGGATATTTGTGAGAATATGAGCTATCATGGATAACCATCTGATCAGCTTCATATCTTTTTATGTTGATAAGAAGCGGACCGATTAAATTGGCTGTTATCTTATCAGGTACACCTTTAGAGGTATTTACCACCACATAAATTTCCACGTTCTTTTTCCCATCCGTTTCCCACGACATTTCCTTAAGCGTCTGCGTTAGATCAACCGAATAATCCGGCTTGAAAAGACAAGGATTAATAATCACAAATGCCAGGTCAGGGTCATCCACACACTGGTACCAGTAAAATGGTCGCGTTTTTTTACGCTCCAGAATAATAAAGTATTTCCTTCCCGGAAAGCCGGGCATATCGGCCGGCATGGTGATAATCTTTTTTTCCTCAATCTGAATCGTTCCAAACTGTGTGGTTTCTATTTTCAATACCTTACTCCTTAAACCTAAATTGAGCAATTTTTGCGAATCCTTATGCATCAAGATCACAGCACATTTCTTCCCCAAAAATCGTTCAACTTAGGTTAAAACCTTTTTTCCGCCAGAGACGAGCTGCCTTTGCAACATCATCGGAAATTCCTTGCGATGAGTTGAGGTTCTCTTGCCTGATTTTTTCATAAACCTCATGCCTGAGGATAGATATTTGTTTTGGGGCATCAATACCTATTCTCACACTTCCTCTGCTGATTTCAAGAACACTGATAACAATATCATCACCAATGTTAATCCGTTCACCAATTTTCCTTGTTAGTACAAGCACAAGCTCTCCCTGGCATTAAGTTATGCGCCTACTTGTGGAAGTTAATTCATCCACGTTCCTTAAAAATCGACTTTATCTTTAATATGAAGCAAATTGTGTGCCATACAATACAAGTATGCAGATATACATTCAAATAAAGTAGTTACGCCAAAATGGAAAGAGAATAATATTTAAAGGCAGGAACAAAGAGACAAAATTTTGACGCAGGATAGAAAAAATTGAACAATACAATTTTAACCAATGATAGAGTTTGACTACCACGTTAGCAGGTGGTATATATTTTATCAAACAGGTGGGCATAACCTGTTGATAATGTTACAAAGTACATCAAACTACAATAGGAATGGAGAAAAAATATGCCTTTACTGCAAAATGAACCGGATAGAGTATTCACTTATAAAGATTATTTAACATGGAATGACAACAAAAGATGGGAATTGATAAACGGAGCTGCATACAACATGGCCCCCGCCCCGTCTGTGAATCATCAAAGAGTTTCAAGACAATTATTGTTGCAAATCGGAATTTTTTTATCTGATAAGCCTTGCGAAGTCTTTTCTGCTCCTCTTGATGTGAGATTGCCTGAACTAAATGAAAAAGATGAAGATACTAAAAATGTGGTTCAGCCTGACATAGTTGTGGTTTGCGATTCCTCAAAATTAGATGAAAAAGGGTGCCAGGGAGTGCCTGATCTGATTATTGAAATCGTTTCACCTTCAAGTGCTTCTATAGATAATATTAAAAAGTTGAACCTGTATGAAAAGAATGGTGTAAAGGAATATTGGATTGTGCATCCGATATATAAAATTGTAACGATATATAAAATAATGGAAAACGGTTTATACGGAAAACCGGAAACCTATTCTGAAAAAAATAAGATAGAAGTTGAACTCTTAAAAGGATTGACCATAGATTTGAGTCAGGTTTTTTGCTGAAAATGGGTTCAACCTGAGACTTTTGAAGGGATAAATATGGAATTTTTCTTATGTTTACTTGGTATGCTGATGATTGTTGAAGGGCTGCCATATTTTGCTTTTCCTGAAAAAATGAAATTTTGGTTACACACAATTGTTGAAATGCCGGACGAAGCATTGCGGAAATTCGGTTTTATAATCATGTCACTTGGATTATTTTTAGTTTATTTGGGGAAAAGGTAGAAATCGTGTTTTCAATAAATCACTATAACTACAACCTCCCGAATGAACTTATAGCTCAAAAACCGATTGAAAAAAGGGACAAATCGAAACTCATATTTTTGCATCGAAAAACAGGTAGGCTATCTCATCATAAATTCTATGAGATTTGTGATTTTCTGTTACCATCCGATATACTGATTGTTAACAACACTGAAGTTGTTCCCGGAAGACTAATCGGGAAAAAAGACACTGGCGGAAAAGCGGAAATACTGATTCTTGATTACGCAAAAGGCATCAACAAAAGAAAAGATGACGATACTTTTATATATGAGTGCCTGATAAAAAGTTCAAAACGCACGAGGCAGGGTGCAACTATTTTTTTCGATCAGGGATTGAAGGCTGAAGTAATAAACTCTTGCAATGAAATTTATTCGGTAAAATTTACCTGCAAAGGGGATTTTGAAGAATTACTTTACCGGATCGGTAAAATTCCACTTCCCCCTTACATAAGGCGGGATAAAGAAGATATCACCTGCGATGACAAACAGTCATATCAAACAGTTTACGCCTCTCAAAAAGGCGCTATTGCAGCACCTACGGCAGGCTTTCATTTTACGGAAAAACTCATCAAAAGATTAGAATCAAAAGGCATCAAGATAGTTGAAATTACCCTGCACGTGGGATATGGTACTTTTTTGCCTGTAAGAGTTTCAGATATAAGGGATCATGAAATTCATTCCGAATGGTGTACGATTCCTGAAAAAAGCGCAGAA
>DAOURZ010000153.1 GCA_030627475.1 Deltaproteobacteria bacterium
CTATTAGCTTAATTATAAGCTTTAATGACCGTGGGCAGCCCTCAAAACCCACGGTTTTTTTATTTTCAAAAGGCCGTGGATTTTTCCACGGCCTTTTTTTATTATTACATGGGATAAAGGAGCGGTTATGCTTATAAAACGATTCCCGGACAAAGATAGATTTATCCAATTGGCAGAGCACAATAACGTAATTCCTGTTTGTGTAGAAATCCTGGCAGATACGGAAACCCCTGTTTCACTTTTTAAGAAAATTTATAAAGATAAAGGCCCTGTATTTCTCTTTGAAAGTGTAGAAGGAGGTGAAAGATGGGGAAGGTACAGCTTTCTTGGTGCCTCAGCCCGTTTTCATATAAAAGTATTTAAAAAAGAAGTGGAAATTCAGGGTAACGACACCTTGAACAAAATTCCTCATAATGGAAAACCGCTGGAGATCCTTAGAGATTTTATGAGCAAATACAAACCCGCGGATATTCCTGAACTTCCCAGGTTCTGGGGAGGAATGGCAGGATATTTAACCTATGAAATGGTTTCCTTTTTTGAAAAAATTCCGAATATGCTGCCGGAAAATAAGCCTTTTGCTCATTTTATAATACCGGATGAACTCATTATCTTTGACAATATTCACAATACTTTCTTCGGCGTAGTTATCGCTTTTCCGGATGAGAATCAGGATCCGGCTCAAACCTATGACAACGCTGTTGCTCGAATACAGGCCATGCTTGAATCAATGGATAGCAATAAACCGGAAAAAAATATCCGGAAAACCAAAGCAGAATACAAGCTGACTGCTCAAATGGAAGCTGATACTTTTCAATCAAATGTAAAAAAAATAAAAAAATACATTTATGAAGGAGAAGTTATTCAAACTGTAATATCTCAGCCTTTTATCTGCGAAACTGCTCCTGATCTCCTGGAACTGTATCGTGCCCAGCGATATATCAATCCTTCTCCATATCTTTTTTTTATGCATCTTGATGATGTGGCGCTTGTCGGCTCTTCACCGGAAACAATGGTAAGGCTGGAAAACAGAGTCGCCACTCTTCGTCCTATTGCCGGCACAAGGCCCAGAGGAAAAACCGAGCAGGAAGACAGGCTACTTGCAAATGAACTTCTTAAAGATGAAAAAGAAAGAGCAGAGCATCTTATGCTGGTAGATTTAGGCCGCAATGACCTCGGGCGGGTTGCTGAAGTTGGTACGGTTCAGGTTACGGATCTTATGATTGTCGAAAGATATTCTCATGTAATGCACCTTGTATCCAACATATGCTGCGATCTACGTTCTGATTGTGATGCATGGGATCTTCTATCAGCCTCATTTCCTGCCGGGACATTATCGGGAGCTCCTAAAGTAAGAGCAATGGAAATTATTGCGGAGCTGGAACAGGAGCCTAGGGGGCCATACGGAGGCGCAGTTGGATATATTTCTTTTAACGGCAATATGGATCTGGCCATTACAATACGAACCGCATGCATTGAAAATGGACAGCTAACTGTACGAGCAGGTGCAGGAATAGTTGCTGACTCCGATCCCGAACTGGAACGAGTTGAAACTGTCAATAAAGCAATGGCAATACAAAAGGCATTGCAACTATTACAGAAAAGCATTTCATAGTACCTCTCTTGAGCGTTTTTGGGCTTGATCTGTACTGATTTGTGCATCAAGGATTCACAAAAATTCTCTACATATCCACGGGTATGCCTGCGGTTTTCGCAAACCCTTATGCAACAAGATCTCAGCATATATCTTCCCCGAAAATTACTCAACTCAGGCAGGAGGAAAGAACATATGATCGTAATGATTGATAACTATGATTCATTTACATACAACCTGGTGCAATATATTAAACAGCTTGGTTCGGAGGTCAAAGTATTCCGAAATGATGTAATTTCTATTCCCGATATTATTGCCATGAAACCCACAGGAATTGTTATATCACCAGGACCGGGCAGGCCTGAAACAGCAGGAATATCGCTCTCGGTTGTTAAACATTTTTCCGGTCTGGTGCCAATCCTTGGTGTGTGCCTGGGACACCAGACCATTGCTGTTGCTTTTGGCGGAAAAGTAATTTCAGCTAAATGTTTAATGCATGGAAAAACCTCCATGATAAAGGCTGATGGAAAGGCTTTGTATCAGAATATACGCAAACCATTTACGGCTATGCGTTATCACTCTTTATCCGTATCAAGGGAAAATCTGCCCGATTGTCTGAAGATAAGCGCTGAATCCGATGACGAAGAAATTATGGGTATCAGACATCAAGAACATCCAACAGAAGGAATCCAGTTTCATCCTGAATCCATTATGACATCAGTAGGAAAGCGTATTCTAAGAAATTTTCTTCAAATATGTAATGCAAACCATTTTGTAAACAATTATGACTGAATCAAAGATTGAAAAAATTATTACTATAAAGGAAAATCTGGAGCGTGTTCTTGATAATCTTAAGGATGGAATCATAGCTCATGACATAAAAAGGCGTATATTTTTTTTCAACCATGAAGCTGAAAGAATTACAGGTTTCAGTAGAAATGATGTTCTGGGAAGGGACTGTCACAAAGTATTTGGCGTCCCTTTTTGCGGTGAACGCTGTTCTTTCTGTAAAGACAACCCTAAACTTATGGGTAATTATGAATATACGATTAACATGTTAAACAAGAATGGCGAAATCAAGAACATTGAAATGTCGTTTAACAGGATGGACGACGATAATGGAAAACTCTTTGGGGTTATTGCTTTCCTGAGAGATGTGACAGATATTTTTAGCCTGAAAATAAGAGCCGGGAAACTAAACAGCTTTGCAAATATTATAGGTCAAGACACAAAAATGCTCCAGCTTTTTCAACAAATCAGAGATGTCGCTGACTATAATTATCCAGTACATATTTCCGGAGAAACAGGCACAGGCAAAGAACTGGTTGCTGCAGCTATTCACAATGAAGGCCAAAAAAGTGGTGCTCCGTTTATCGCTATAAATTGCGGAGCATTGCCGGAAAGCCTCATAGAAAGTGAACTTTTCGGGCATGTTAAAGGAGCGTTTTCAGATGCCATACGTGATAAAAAAGGACGATTTGAGCTGGCTCACAGAGGCACAATATTTCTGGATGAGGTTACAGAACTTTCAAAAAATGTGCAGGTCAAGCTTCTGAGATTTTTGCAGGAAGGTACCTTTGAAAAGGTTGGCGGAGAAAAAACAATTTCTGTAAATATTCGAGTTATCAGTGCAACAAACAAAGACCTTAAAAAAGAAGTTCGTAATAAGCATTTCCGGGAGGATCTGTATTACCGTTTAAATGTAATACCTGTGTCCATACCCCCTCTTCGTGAACGGAAAAATGATATACCACTTCTCATCGACCACTTTCTTAAACAGGCTGAAGAAGATTATAAGCGAAAATCTCCCGGAATATCTAAAGAAGCTATATCGTTAATGATGGATTATGCCTGGCCGGGAAATGTTCGCGAGCTTCAAAATGCTATTCAGTTTGCCATCGTAAAATGCAGTGGCAACGTAATTACTTCAAATGAACTCCCTGTTGAGCTGAAAGAAAATAAAAAACCGGTATTGCAACGCGGCCCTTCCAGGAAGCTTGACTTTGATACAATAAAATCTGCCCTTGAAATAACAGGAGGAAACAAATCAAAGGCTGCCAGGCTTCTTGGAGTGGGAAGGGCCACTTTATACAGATTTTTAAGCGAACATCCTGAAATACTTAAGCATTATAGAGCTCATTCTTAAGCCAGCCTTTAACTTCACCCTCAATAGAATAAACGCCTTTATTATGACCGATTGATTCCAGAAAGCGGGTTTCTATACCTTTGGGCATCTTTATTGTAGCGAGTTCAACGCCGTCTTCACTGTTACGACGAATAAGGTATATTACTGTCTCATGCCATGTGTTTATTACAAAATAAGTAGAGAAATCTTTTTTTGATCTTACTATGTTTTTACCGAGTGCCGGGTTATTACCCCATTCCAGATAAAGCGTTACAGCCATTTCCGGTGTAATATCCCAGTCTATGTCATTTAACAGGTTGAGATTGTTTCTTATATCTTCTAATTTCATCATACTGTACCTCCTTTGGTTCGAAATTGGTAAACAATAAAATAGCTGACTGAATTGTTAGTTAACACATTTAACTACAAGTTATTGCAAGCTATGTGCCATTGAGAATAAAAACTGCAACAATGAAGATAACGTCTTGAATTAAAACAGAATATTGAGATTTAATTATAAATGGAAAGATATGTAAAATGTCTCATGATACAACTGTGCCTCTAATCTAAAGATGAGACAGAATTTATGATTAGGAACGTGGCTAAATTAACTTCAGCAAGGGTGCAATACAAAAAAGTTACAACTTGGTTAAATATCAAATATAGAAGAAAATTAGCTCAAGAAACTGTGAAAACCCACTGCAAAAAGTTCATAATTTAACATTTGGATTGCCTTTTAAGGGTATAAACAGGCATTTTTGACCTTTGTAACTTTACCTGCTCTACGAAGAATATGCGGGTGGGAAAGAGCGAGTCAGATTTCTCACGAGTCATCTTTTTCACGGGCATTTGCAGAATTTGCTCAAAACGACATAGCCCAGATTGTGCAAATCTTCGTGCATTTTTGGTTTTCTCAA
>DAOURZ010000122.1 GCA_030627475.1 Deltaproteobacteria bacterium
AAATGAACCGATTTTTGATGAATGTACCGGAATGATAATTGATCATGTTGATATGATTCGAAATCTGGTAAATGAATTTGCTGCTTTTGCAAGATTTCCTACAGCAAATCCTGAAGCTTGTGAATTGCCACCAATAATTGAAGAAACTGTAGCGCTTTACAAGGAAAGTCATCAAAATATTAATTTCAAAATTATAATTTCAGATAAGATTCCGCGTATTAATCTTGATCGTCAGCAGATAAAGCAAGCTATGATTAATCTGGTTGACAATGCAATCGTTGCAATTAAGAAACATGGCAATATTGTTATACTGTTGACCCATGATCCTATATTAAAGATGGTGAGAATAGAGGTGGCTGATGATGGGGCGGGTATTTCCGATGAAGATAAAACACGGCTTTTTGAACCTTATTTTTCGACAAAAAAAGCTGGAATGGGTTTAGGTCTGACAATTGTCAGCACGATAATTGCTGATCATAATGGTATGATACGCGTACAGGATAACAAGCCCAGGGGGGCTAAAATTGTAATAGAACTGCCGGTTTAAAGGAAATTCAACCCCGAAGGAGCTATGCTAAATGTTTCCATCTATTTTAATTGTTGATGACGAGCCTTCTATACTTCAATCTTTAAGTGGCCTGCTTTCGGATGAAGGCTTTGAGATTAAAACAGCCACAAATGGATATGAGGGATTAAAGAGAATTGAAGAAGGATCTCCGGATCTTGTTCTGCTTGATATATGGATGCCTGGTATTGATGGCATTGAAACCTTGAAAGAGATAAAGAAAAATTATCCAACCATTCCGGTTATAATTATAACCGGTCACGGGACAATAGAAACAGCCGTAAAAGCAACAAAACTTGGAGCTTACGACTTGATAGAAAAGCCGCTTTCTATAGATAAAGTTATTGTTACAATTAACAATGCACTTAATTTCAGACGACTTGAAGAAGAGAACAGGTATTTGCGCAAAAAGACGATCGAAAAAAATTCAATAACCGGTAACAGCCCGCGAACTGAGATGCTGAAAAAACAGATAGCGCTCGTGGCTCCCACTGATACATGGATATTGATAACAGGTGAAAATGGTACGGGTAAGGAACTGGTAGCGAGAACTATACATCAGTTGAGTTCAAGGGTTGATCAGCCGCTTATAAATATAAATTGTGCGGCAATTCCTGAGGAATTAATTGAGAGCGAACTTTTCGGTCATGAGAAAGGCGCTTTTTCAGGAGCAACCTCAAAAAAAAGAGGTAAATTCGAAATCGCTAACAACGGAACTTTATTTCTGGATGAAATAGGTGATATGAGCCTGAAAACTCAGGCTAAAATTCTTCGTGTTCTACAGGAGCAGCAATTTCAGCGAGTTGGAGGTGGTAGAATATTAAGTGTTAATGTAAGAGTAATAGCTGCCAGCAACAAGGATCTTGAGCAAGAGATAGAAAAAGGTAATTTCAGAGAAGATCTTTATTACAGACTGAATGTGATACCAGTTGAAGTTCCATCTTTAAGAGAGCGTTCTGAAGATATCCCTTTACTTGTTGCAACATTTTTTAATGAATGTGCCAAACAAAATCGAAGTACAAAAAAAACCATGACAAAGGAAGCAATTGAATTAATGAATGCTTATTCATGGCCTGGAAATGTTAGAGAACTGAAGAATCTTGTTGAGAGGCTGGCAATAATGGTGGAAAGGGATATTGTAGATGTATCTGATGTGCCGTCACCTTATCATCCTGAAACAATAGAAAAAACAAGGTCTTTTGAAGAACGGTTTTTTTTAATAGATGACTTAAAAGATGCTAAGGGGGCTTTTGAAAAAGCATTTATTCAAAGAAAACTTTTACAGAATAAAAACAATATTTCTCAAACTGCAAAAGCAATAGGTGTGAAACAAAGTTATCTTAATAAAAAAATGAAACAATTGTAATTTGGGCGCCCCTACCGCGATGGCGACCACAAGGTGTCGCCCCTACCGAGGTTTAACTGAAGGGAAAAGCGACGTATCCGTATGGGGCAGAAATTTTGCGGCGCTGAATCTGTTCATAAATTCCTGATTTACGTTTAATTCAAGATAGGTTATTTTGTCTCTGATAGCATCAATTTTATCCAGACAATCATTTGATATAATTGCCATTGTTGCGCCGCCCAATGAACTGTTCCCCAGAGATTTGTAACTATCAATCGGCAGGTCGGGAAGCATTCCTATAGAAATGGCTGAGTTGGGATTGATATAAGAACCAAAGGTACCCGCCACATAAAATGTAGAAAGATCTTTAAGTGACATTCCTACCGAAGAAGTAATGGTTTCAAGTATTGTATACATTGCCGCCTTGGATATTATCAGGCTGTCAATATCTGCCTGACTGATTATAAGGTCAGATCCTGTTTCTGATTCGCTTGCAGGCACTACTATGTAATATTTCATGCCATCCTTATCTTTCAGTCTGTTACCGCTGCGTTTTGATGACACAAACTTGCCGCGAATATCAATAATGCCATAAAGAAAGAAACAGGCAGCAAGGTCTATAAGTCCTGACCCGCATATTCCTCTCGGAGGCTTATTCCCTATTGTATGAACTTTAATCTTAAATGTAACTGGGTCAAATTTAATTCGATCAATGGCTCCGGGACCAGCCAGCATTCCCATCCTTGTTACACTTCCTTCGAGAGCAGGACCTGCCGCGCCGGCGCATGCTACAAGCCAATGTTTATTACCGAGCAAGACTTCAGCATTTGTCCCAACATCAATTAGAATAGATACATCTTCTTTTTTATCAATACCTGAGAAAAAAATACCTGCTATCAGATCGCCTCCAAAATAGCTGCCGACATTCGGGAATATAATAACTCTCGCAAGAGGGTTAACATTAATACCCAATTCTTGCGCTTTAATGAGGTCGGGCTTGTTTACGACGGGAATATAAGGTTCCCGTATTATCCAATATGGATTGAGCCCCATAAAAAGATGCGTCATAGCAGTATTGCCTGCTACAGAAACAGCGTATATATTATCCGGTTTGATATTGCATGAGCTGCACAATTTCTCAATCATTTGATTGAGACCGTCTATAATCAATCTGTTTATCTTTTTCAGCCCTTCATCCTGGTTGGAGTAATGTATTCTGGTTAATATATCAGGGCCAATAGCCATCTGGGGGTTATCAAAGGTGTGTTCAGCAAGAATTTGATTTGTTGAAAGGTCTATGATGCGCAGAACAACTTTTGTAGTGCCGAGGTCAACAGCTACACCTGCAATGGGAATTGTATCTGTTGCGTTGATAATACCGGAAAGAATCCATCGTGAGCGGTCTTTTAAAACAATACAGCGGACATTGTACTTCCATTTCCTGAGAAGAACAGGAAGCTTTCTTAATAAATAAAGATCAATATCAACGGTATTTGTCCTGAGATGAGATTTTATAGCCTTTATCAGCCGTTCAGCATCTGCGGTATTATCTTGTAAAGAGGGTGGGATTAATGAAACGGTTTTTATCCACATTACTTAATTTCAGGCTCTTATGTTCGCACTGAAGGTGCGCTAATTTAAGATACGTCGTCTATATACCATTCAGTTGGGTCAAGGAGCGTGTAGCCCATTTTTTTGAGTTTGCTTTTTACACGACTCACATTTTTTGTTAAAAGGTATGGAAAGACTGCTCTCTTACCTTCATCCCAGCATCTTGCTACAAGAACACTGCCAAAAGAAATATTTTCCTCGGTTATGGCATCAACAATTTTTTTCAACTGGCCTATTTTTTCTTCTGCAATAATACATAAAAGAGTTCCGGGTTCTTCTATACCGAGAACATTGATAAATGAGCGTAAAAGGTCACGAGTAGAGATGATGCCTTTAATTCTGCCATGTTCATCTATAACAGGGAATGCTCCAACGCGTGTTTTCTGCATAAGCATAAGGGCATCCTGAATGGTATATGACAAAGAAACAGTAAAGGGATCAATTATCATGATATCTTTAAGCTTAAACTCTAAAAATTTTTCCCTGAGTTTTTTCCTTGCTTTTCCTGTATCGTAATCTTTTAACAGACTGCAAGGCAGAGCGCTTCTTATATCACGATCCGAAACAATTCCTATAATACGATTATCCTTAGCTACTATCGGAAGATGGCGTATGCGGTGTTTTGCCATTTTATCTTTTGCTTCAAAAATATTGGCATCTTTGTTAATTGTGATGACATCCCTGGTCATTGATTGGCTGACAAACATTTTTTCCTCCTATTTCTTCCCCGTTCCTAATAGAATTTCAACATGATTTTTTGCCAGCTCCGGAAGGCGGTTAAGAGAATATCCTCCCTCCAGCACAGAAATTAATCTACCGTTAGAATAACTGTTTGCCATTTCGACTATTTTTTTCATTATCCAGGAAAAACCTTCTGTCGACAATCTGATATCTGCTATATTATCATCAATATGAGCATCAAAACCCGCAGATGCAATAATAATTTCGGGCTTGAATGTTTCGAAAGCAACGAAAAGATTATTTTCAAAAAATTTCTTGTATTCGCTGTCTCCCCGGTCCGGCAAAACAGGAGAGTTCAATGTAAATTCATAGCCAGCCCCTGATCCCTTTTCAAATTCCCGCCCGGTACCCGGGTATCCAAATGAGGGGTGCTGATGAATTGAATAATAAAATACAGATGGATCCTGTTCAAAAATATGTTGTGTTCCATTTCCATGATGAACATCAAAATCTACGATCCCGACCTTTTTTATATTCCATTCTTTTTGAAGATACCTTGCAGCGATTGCAACATTATTAAAATAGCAGAAACCCATTGCTTTGTTAATCTCAGCATGATGTCCCGGGGGCCTTACAGCACAGAAGGCATTATCAATTTTGTTTTTCATGATCAGATCTATTGTATCAAGAACGCCTCCCACTGCAAGCAGCGCCGTATCATAAGTTTCCGGGCATATCTGATTATCCTGACTATCGAATATCTTTCTTCCTGACAAGCAAGCCTCTTTAAACCGATTAATATAGTCTTTCTCATGCACAGTTTCTATCCATTTAATATCTGCACCGGTTGCGCTGATCAAGGTTAGCATGGGAAGAAGATTTGCGTCTTTTATTCCGTTATAAATAGCTTTCAGTCTTGCCGGAACCTCAGGATGGTATGGGCCTGGATCATGAAGTAAATATCTTTCATCATATAAAAAACCGGTTCTATTCATAATTATCCCTTGAAAACGTGGACGAAATAACTTC
>DAOURZ010000237.1 GCA_030627475.1 Deltaproteobacteria bacterium
ACTAACAAAGTTCCACGGGAAGCATTGGTTTTGCTCAACCCCAGATAAAACAGAGACAACTGAACAGTAAAAATTATTGTAATCACAACGAGCTGGTAAATCTGCCCTTCTCTGATCTTAAATGAAAGTCCGCTTGTCTTTGCCCACAGGCAAATAGCTATTGAGGCTATGGTAAAACGGAGTCCGGCGGTGGTAAAAATACCCAGCCCGCACAGGCTGATTTTAATGGCAACAGCATTCGCCCCGAAAATGATGCATAAAAATATACTATAAATGCACGCCAACAAAGAAAGGTTATTATTGCTAGGAATATTTTTAATCATTACAACTTGTTCCCTTAGTCCACGTTCCTTAGGGTTCGCACAAAAAAAATTGCAATTTTAAGTATTGAGGCGCCCGTCTGGCAAGGCACGAAAGAGCAGAAATATCAGGATATTTCGAGCTTTTGCAACGCAGCCACGTTAGATGCATAGGTGCTTAAAATGTTAAGTTTTTTTTGCGCAAGCCCTTAAAATAAGACTTGAGTTATACTGCTGAAAAATTGTACAATCAATTATAAATTGAGTGAACCATTAAAACAATTGAAAATTATTAGATAGTTGAGAATAAATTTATGGGAAAAGAAAAAATTAGAAACAAATTTGATAAAATATTCAATAATGCTCCTGCATTAAAAGAAATCACATTTTCTTTAGATCCAATTGATATCAAAAGAAAGAAAATAAATAAATTCCTGATCGACATGTTAATGTCCACATTTGAAGATGAGCCTGCTATTCCGCCACTCGAATGGATATTAACCAGAGATGCGATTCGGATTTTTAGAAACATTTTGTCTACCAGAAATGAAAGCCTTGCCGGTTTCAGCCTGCTTCAGTACATTGAGGATTTGCTGCATAAAGAAAATGTTGAACAAATTCAAATACCCGATCCCGGATTTTTTGCAGAACTTGACCATCTGATAAGAGGAATTACAGGAAAAACAGGTGTATATACAGATAAAATTCCCTCTTTTGCAAAATACAAGGGGAAAAAGGCCGCAATAATGAGGTCCGCAGACTTGTCAAGAATGGGAAAAACTGCAAAAAAATTCATAGACCGTTATCCTGACGGCCTTGATAAAGATGTAATAAGAAAAAGAAAGAAAAACATAGCAAGAATATTAAAACATTTTAATGCAACTGAATCAGACTGGAAAAACTGGAAATGGCATACTCATCATATAATTAGAAATGCAAACAAGCTGGATTCTCTCATTAAAATTACTGATGAAGAATACCAAGCCGTTAACCTTGCAAGGAAATACAAAATACCTTTTGGTATAACTCCGTATTACCTGTCACTTATGGACAATGATACAAGTCGCAATAATGACTACGCTATACGTTCACAGGTTATTCCAGGCATTGATTATATAAAAAAGCTGAAAGAAAATAAGGAAAATAAAGAATTTTCTTTGGACTTTATGCTTGAGCATGACACATCTCCTATAGAAGGAATTACCCGTCGGTATCCAATGGTCGCAATTCTTAAGCCAATTATGACATGCCCTCAAATTTGTGTTTATTGTCAGAGAAATTGGGAAATAGAAGATGTTTATTCCCCAAAAGCCGTATTATCAAAAGAAAAACTGAAAAATGCTATACAGTGGATAGCTGAAACCCCGGAGCTCAGAGAAATTCTGATAACAGGGGGAGACCCTTTTCTTCTATCCGACACAAAACTTGAAGAGTTGCTATTAAAGCTCTCGCAGATAAAACACATAGAAAGAATTAGAATAGGAACGCGTACACCGGTAACACTTCCAATGAGAATAACTGATTCACTCGTAGAAAAAATCAGCCGGTTTCATAAGCCAGGCAAGAGAGAAATTTTAATAGTTACACACTTTGAGCATACTTACGAAATCAGTTCCGAAACAATGGAAGCAATTCAGAAATTTCGAAGAGCCGGAATAGGAGTAAACAACCAGTTGGTTTATACTTTCTATAATTCCAGAAAATTCGAAGCGGTTGCTTTAAGGCTCAAGCTGCGTTTAATAGGAGTAGCTCCTTATTATACCTTTAATACAAAAGGAAAAGAAGAGACTGATAATTTCAGGGTTCCAATCGCCAGGTTAATGCAAGAGCAGAATGAAGAAGCCCGGCTCCTGCCCGGCTCAGTTCGTACGGATGAAATAGTCTTTAATGTGCCCGGACTCGGAAAAAATTACCTTCGGGCAAACCAGCACCATGATGTAATATCCATATTACCGAACGGCCGCAGGGTCTTTGAATTCCACCCATGGGAAAAGAAGCTGTCATTGGCAGACACCTATATTTACATTGATGTCTCAATTTATGATTATCTGAAGAGATTAAAATCTATCGGCGAGAATACTGCAAACTATAATACTATATGGTATTATTATTAAGCGAACAGGATTGGAGGAAGAAGGCCAAGGAAGATATATCATTGTAACGGTTAATCGTTAACTGTTAACAGTTACATTTTTTTGCACCACGAATCTTTTTTAATCTTCTCATTAAATCTTTTCAAAATATACTTTTGTGCGAAATCCGAACGTGAAAGATATAAAAGGGAGCTACTCAAAAACAAATCCTGAATTCCTTTCATAACTGCATCTTTTTCTTTGTCATTAATAAAAATTTTCTCCCTTTTCTGCTCAAAAAACACTTTTTCCCCCAGAGCCTTTATAACTTCGTCAACATTTAATAATGGGGCCCCATCCTTTTTAAGCAACAACTCGTTGATTGGTATCTCTATTCTGGTAATTAATGAAACAAGCCACCTGTCACCAATCAATTTCCGGGAAGCATCAAATAGTTTTAATTTCAGTCCGTTTTCAAGATCAATAGTTTTTATTAAGTTATCTTCCATAAAAAACCTTTAGGAACGTGAACGACATAACTTCAACAAGTTACATATTATAGATTTGGCCACCTTTGCACGGAAGTAGGACTTTAGTCCCGCAAAAACATTGTGCAACAAAGCGGGGCTAAAGCCCCACTTCCTGATAATAACAGAACGGCATTTTATAGCCTGCATTACTTTGTAGGGACTACCGCAGCGGTTCACAGTTTTTTTAGAAAACATCTTCTGACAGTACAAAAAAACTATATAATCAGCTAAAAGCTGATAAACCATATCAGAGGCATTGTGTCAAGGCGCAAAAAAACGTCATATCCTTTGGAACGTGGACGAAATGATTTGAGTGTAACCAAAATTAAGTAGCCATTTTTTCCTGTACATTCATAAAATTATATTTATCAGGAAAAAATGTATTATTCTGAGCTTGTGCTGTGAAAAATTCCCAGTATTCATCCCAATCCTTACTTTTTGCCACTGAGCGTAACTTCAGAATTGAATCTGATCCGTTTATTCCCCACCG